>CAYTWZ010000017.1:17820-26209 GCA_964442035.1 uncultured Oscillospiraceae bacterium | reverse complement strand
TTATGCTGGATCAGCATCTGCGTCCCCTTTGCAAAAACTTGGAGATATCATTTGAAAAATACGCCAAATGAAACGCTTCCGCGATAAAGCCCTTATGAGCTAAAATAGCAAAAGACCGGTCTGTAAACCACAGCGTTTTACAGGCCGGCCTTTTGGCTACTTATTATGACAAATTTAAAATATACTGAAAGATTTTTTAAAAAATATGGAATTTTTTTGATAACTATGCTATAATAAGTTATACACTTACTTACGGAGGCGAAGCTATGGACTACTTTTTTGATGACCCTACGGATATAAAGCTGCTGATAATGAAAACCATAGCCTATTTCAAAAATCCCATTCCCGAGAATATCCTCACCGACACCATACTTGCCCACAATTACGCAAATTTCTTTGACCTGCAGCAGGCGCTTTATGAGCTGACGGAAAACAGCTTAGTGGCCTATTACGAGGAAAAAGGCGACAGACTGTTCAGTCTGACAAATATGGGAAAAACTGCCATAGAGGGCTTTTCCTCCCGAATTCCCAAATCTGTGTGCGAAAAGCTGTACCAGACAGTAAGAATAAAAATACGGGAATATGAAAACGATCTTAGTCTTATTGCCGACTACGAAAAGAACGGCGACATGGAATACAGCGTCAAGCTGGGCATAATGGAAGGCGGATATGAGATATTCACCGTGACACTTTCCCTTGTGAATGAAAAAATGGCCAAAAATGTCTGCCGGGAATTCAAGCGCTCGCCCCAGACTCTATATTCCGAGATACTGTCAGTCCTGCTGAAGGACAATACGGAGATATAAAAAAACAACCGTCAGCGGAGACGGTTGCTTTTTTATGTAATGGTAAGAGTTTTTTACTTACCAAACATCGCACTTATATGATACAATATTTTATTGTAAATGTCAAGACATATTTGTATATTTTCAACATAAAATTTTTACCGTCGGATCTGTTTTTGTAGAATCCGCGTAACTAAACCTTGCCAATCGGCATTTTAGAATTAATCAGCGTTTCACATAAAAACTATTGAATTCTTTTTGTAAAAGATATATAATTATCTTTAATAAGGGCCTTAAGCCGTCAATATCATTATCAATGAGGTACCGCTATGATAAAATTTGTCCATGCCGCCGACCTGCACCTTGGTTCCCGGTTTGCCTTTGCCGGGCCGCGGAAGGCGGCGGTGCTTGAAAAAAATCTTGCCCGAAGCTTTAACGGGCTTATAGACTACTGCAACCGCGTTGAGGCTGACATACTGCTTCTCAGCGGCGACATATATGACAGTCCGTCTCCCGCCCCGTATTGGAAAGAGCTTTTTCGGCGTGGAATAGAGCGACTGAACACCGCCAAAGCCTTTGGGACGCTTGGAAATCATGACTTTGGGCTTGACGGCGAGCCTGTGAAGAACCTGCATCTGTTCGCGACCGATCCCGAATCGGTATACTTGCCCGGACTCCGTCTGTGGGTACACGGGCGCAGCTTTCCCTCTATGAACCCGGGGGCGATAACCAACGGCTTCACTTTGGGAGAGGGATATAATCTGCTTTGTATACACGGTAACCTCGGAGGCAAAGACTACAACCCAATAGCCTTGGAGGAATTGTCGGGCTTTGACTACGCCGCCCTCGGTCACAAGCACCAGTTTTCCAAGCGGGGAGAAAAAATCTGCTACAGCGGCTGCATCATGGGACGGGGCTTTGACGAGCTTGGAGAGAAGGGCTTTGTAAGCGGCGAGCTGGACGAAAGAGGGCTGCGGATCGAATTTGTACCTTCGGGCGCTCCTGTCTTTGAGGAGATCGACCTTTATCCGGAGGATTATTCAAATGAATACGAAATGATCGACCTATGCCGCCGTCGTCTTTTGGAGAAAAACCTTTACCGTATAGTGCCGCATGGCGTATATATGTCCGAAAGACAGGTGTTTGAGGAGCTTAAGGACAGCGCCTTTTACATAGAAGTCCGGCGCGAGGATGATGCCGAAGCCGAAGGGCTGTTTTACGATCTGCTGAGGGAGGAGCTTAAGGACGACCCCGAAGCCCTGCGAACGGCGCTTATGGCTCTTTCCGGGAGGGATATACCTTGAAAATAATCCGGCTTAACATCATAGCCTTCGGTAAGCTCAAAAATACTGTGATCACTCTTGGTGACAAAAACTTTATTTATGCTCCCAACGGAGCGGGTAAATCCACCGCCGCCGCGTTTATAAGGGTCATGCTTACAGGGCCGGACCGGGGTGACCGGCGCCGTTATATTCCTTGGAACGAAGCCGTTGCCCGCGGGGAATTGACTCTGGAGCATGAAGGTGACGAATACATAATTTCCAGGAGCTTCGGGGCGTCCTCCGGAAGTGACAGCTGCAATATTGTATACGCAAAAACCGGCGAAGCTGTAAAAAAGAAGCCCGCCGCGCTGTTTGGCCTTGATGAAAGCATGTTTACAGGCACTGCCTTTGTAGCTCAGGCGTCCACGGTGCTTACAAACGGAGAAGCCCTGAGTGAAGCTCTGAGAGAGGCTGTATTCGGCAGCGGAACGGGAGGAGAAAAAGCCCTTAAGCTCCTTGATGACAGGCGAAGGCTGCTTACTAACCCGCGCGGCAAAAACAAGGGGGAATTGGACATCGTAAATCAACAGCTGTCGGAGCTCGAATATAAGCGCGACCTTTCCCTGCGGGAAAAGAACTCACTCCCCGCCCTGCTCCGCAGCCTTGAACAAGCCGAAAAGCGGCTTGCGGACGCAAAGACCCGCTACGCCGCTGCCATTACCGCTGAAAAGGACGAGGCTGCCCGGCCGGAAGTTCGGGATGCCGCCGAAGCGGCGGAGCTGCTAAAGGACAAAGCCGAAGGCCTGAGCCTGGAAGCAGAGGAATACGCCGCGGCCAGCCGCATACCCCATGCCTTTGCCCTGCGGGGACTGTCATGGGTAGTGACTGCCGCAGCAGCGCTTTTGTGCGCGCTATTATTAGGGTTCAAGCTGTACTCCCCTGCCTTGGCGGCCACAGTACTTTTGGCCGCGGGAATATTGGGAGGAATTTTCTTTGCTAAGATCTGCCGCAGACTTAAGCTTTCAGGCATAACATCCGATGCGCTTATTACCGAATTCGGGGAAAAAGCGGCGGAAAAACGGCGTGAGCTGGCAGCCGTCAAACGTGAGCTGGCGGCGCGGGAAAGCCGCTTACACCGCTCTGAACAAAGTCCGGCGGCACAGCAAGCCACAGGCGGCAGCGCCGGCGCCGAAACAGAAATGAACCTCGCGTCACGGGAGGTCTATCGGATTAACGATGAGATCGAAAAGGCCAAAGCCCAGTCTCCGCAATCTTGGGACGAAAAAATCAATACACTGAAAGCGGAGCGTGACGCGCTGAAGGCTCGCGTCAGCGTTATTGACCGGGCTAGCGAAGGCATAACAAATGTACTTGGCAAACTCAGCGAAAGCTGGCTACCGTCCTTTGGGGCGAAGGTTTCCCAAAAGGCAAGCGAGCTTTTGGGGCGTGAGGTCAGTCTGCTTATTGACAGCGACCTTAACATCAGTGTCAGGCTTGACGGAGTAAGGGAAGCAGCCCTGTTTTCAATGGGGACAAGGGATCAGCTTTATCTGGCCCTGAGGCTGAGTGCGGCGGAGGCACTGTTCCCCTCCTGTCCTCCGCCGTTGATACTTGACGACGCCTTTGTACAGTATGACGAGGAAAGAGAGGCAGCCGCCGTTGATATTTTAGTTGATTATTCTAAAAAATACCAAATTATATTTTTCTCATGTAAAAATTCTCCGGTTTTTAAGAATAAAGGTTTTAAGATATTGACAATATAATGTGTTTTGGGTTATAATATAAGTAAAACATTGAATGACGGCGCTGCGCGCCTAAAAATATGCGGAATATAAGTAATTGAACGGAGGGCAAAAAAATGGTTGGAATATTTGACAACGAGATCGGAAGCATAACGATCAGCAACAGCGTTATTTCAGCTATCGCCGGAAGCGTGGCCACCAAATGCTACGGTGTTGTGGGAATGGCGTTTAAAAACACCAAGGACGGCATCGTCAATCTCCTTAAGGCGGGCAATATCAGCAAGGGCATTCAGGTAAAATTCGACGAAAACAACCTTATGAGCATAGATCTCCATATCATAGTACAGTACGGCGTAAACATCAATGCCATCTGCGAAAGCATAATCAACAGCGTAAGATATCAGGTATCCAGCATAACAGGCATTACTGTGGACAGCGTCAACGTTTATGTTGAAAGCGTACGGGTAACAAACGATTAAGGAGTGATTAAGTTGATCAACATAATTGACGCGACGTTGTTCAGGAATATGATTCTTTCCGCCGCAAACAAGCTCTGCGCCAACAAGGACGCTGTTGACGCCCTTAACGTTTTTCCCGTGCCTGACGGGGACACCGG
Source organism: uncultured Oscillospiraceae bacterium (assembly GCA_964442035.1). GTDB lineage: Bacteria > Bacillota > Clostridia > UMGS1883 > UMGS1883 > JAFLUQ01. Next base: position 21,804 of record CAYTWZ010000017.1, on the reverse strand, counting down.
CACCAATATGGGTCTTACCTTTATGAACGCGGCTAAGGAAGCTGAGGCCGCCGCCTACGCCTCAGTGTCTGACGCGGCGGCGGCTGTTGCCAAAGCTACGCTGCGCGGCGCCAGAGGCAACAGCGGCGTTATACTGTCCCAGATCTTCCGGGGAATAAGCAAGGGTCTCAAGGGGCTTGAAACAGCCACAGCTCAGGATCTTGCGGCGGCGCTCAAGGAAGGCAGCGACACCGCCTACAACGCGGTAATGAAGCCAACCGAGGGAACTATACTGACTGTTATACGCAAAAGCGCTCAGGCCGCTGTGGAATTTCAGGGCGATGACATTGAGCAGCTTTTAAGCGAGGTAATATCAACGGGTAACAAAACCCTTGCCAAAACCACCCAGATGCTGCCCCAGCTACAGCAGGCGGGGGTAGTTGACGCCGGCGGACAGGGACTCATGTTTGTCCTTGAGGGCTTTGCCGAGGCGCTTGACGGAAGGGATGTAGCGCTCACTACTGCCCAAAGCCCAAAGAAGCCCGCGGCAGACACGCCACAGCAGTCCATCAAAACGGAAGACATCAAATACGCTTACTGCACAGAATTTATAATCAACAAATACGACCCTTCTTCCTCCGCGGACGCTCTCCGGGGCGCGATCGAAAGCAAGGGCGACTGTATGCTGATAATTGACGAAGACGAGATCGTGAAGGTGCATATCCACACTAACGATCCCGGATATGTCCTTGAACAGGCGGTCAAGCTGGGCGAAATGATCAATATCAAGATAGACAACATGAAGCGCCAGCACAGCAGTCTTATCAGCGGCGGCGGTGAGCAGCGGTCCGAAGAAGCACCGAAGCCCGAGAACCCCGAAAAGGAGCTGGCGATCATTGCGGTAGCGGCAGGCGAAGGGCTTGCCAATACATTCAAGGAGCTTGGCGTCGACGGCATAATTCAGGGAGGCCAGACCATGAACCCCTCCACTGAGGACATACTTGCCGCCGCAAACGCGGCTAACGCAAAAAATATAATTATTCTGCCAAACAACAAAAACATCATACTTTCCGCCGAACAGGTCCAGTATCTTACCGAGCGTAAAATATATGTTGTGCCATCCCGCTCCATCCCTCAGGGAATAGCGGCGGCAATGGCGTTTTCGCCGGAGCTTGAGCCGGAGGAGCTTTTTGAGGCCATGAAGGGATCCGCGGCGGCAGTCAAAAGCGGCAGCGTGACCTTTGCGGTGCGTGACACCAGTATTGACGGCATGGACATCGCCAAGGGCAATTACTTGGGTCTTGCGGAAAGCGATATCGCTGCCGTAGGAGAAGACCTTAACGAAACCGCGGCCAAGCTGGTGGACGAGCTCACTGACGAAGACAGCGAGGTCATATCTGTATATTATGGCAGCGACGTAACGCCGGAGCAGATCGGTTCTCTCGAAGAAGCGCTTACAAACGCGTATCCGGACGCGGACGTGCTTGTATATGACGGCGGGCAGCCGGTGTACTATTATATTATTTCTGTTGAATAACCAAACGAAAGACATCATTCGGGGTCTCGTCCGCCTGCTCAGTCGGCGGACGAGACCCTTAGGACATCCGCGCTTAGGTCATTCAGCGCTTTCCTAAGGATATTATCCAAAAGAGGCGATATTATTGTCTTCCCTTTTAAATGCTCCGATAAGTGAACTTAAGGGAACGGGTCAGGCCACAGCCAAAAAATTTGAAAAGCTGGGCGTCCGTACCATTGGTGAGCTTCTGAGCTTTTATCCTGTCAGGCTTGAGGACAGACGATGTGTAAAAAAAATCTGTGATCTTCAGGACGGCGACACTGTTTGTGTAACCGCGTCTGTCTTTACGCCTGTTTCCCAGCACAGATCCATGTCGGGACGAACAATTTACCGCGCGGCGCTGAGGGATGACAGCGGTATAATACCCGTTACCTTTTTTAACAACAAATATATTCAGAAAATGCTTATTCAGGGACAAAGCTATACATTTTACGGCAAGATAAGCGGCGCCATGGGACGGCTTGAAATTGTATCACCGGAATTTGAGCCTGCCGGGCGAGAGCTGTTTAACACTACAGTAGTACCCGTATACAGCTCAACCGCCGGACTTACCCAGAAAACCATACGTAAAACGGTTATGGCAGCGCTGGATCTGTGCAAAAACGCTCTCCCCGAGACCCTGCCGAAAAGCATCTGTGACAAGCATCGGCTTTGCAGTCTCAATTACGCCATTAAAGAGATCCACTTTCCACGGGATATGGAAAACGCGGATATTGCTCGGCGGAGACTGGTTTTTGAAGAATTTTTTGTATTGCAGACAGCTCTTAAGAGCCAAAAAATTCTCAGCCGTAAAAGCGGCAGCCGGTCCTTTAAGGATTTGGACTACACAGGTCTTACCTCACTTCTGCCCTACAGCCTGACCCGCGCTCAGACAAGAGTTTTGGGGGAAATATGTACCGATCTTTCGGGGAGCTTCCCCATGAACCGGCTTGTGCAGGGAGATGTGGGCTGCGGAAAAACCATCATAGCGGCGGCGGCAATGTATCTCACGGTAAAGAACGGCTTTCAGGCAGCAATGATGGCTCCTACCGAGATATTGGCCTCGCAGCATTACGAGGGATTAAACCCCTTGTTCCAAAGTCTTAACATAAATGCCCGTCTCATAACCGGCAGCCTCACCAAAAGGAAAAAAGCAGAGCTGACAAGGGATCTTATGGACGGGAAAATAGACATTCTTTTCGGCACTCACGCGCTGATTGAGGACAACGTGGAATTTCCGCGTCTGGCCTTGGCTGTCACTGATGAACAGCACCGCTTCGGGGTGCGGCAAAGGGGGCGTCTTGCCGCCAAGGGTAACTGCCACGTGCTGGCAATGACCGCCACGCCTATCCCCCGTTCTCTTGCGCTGATAATGTACGGGGACATGGATGTTTCCATCGTGGACGAGCTGCCTCCCGGAAGGCAGAAAATCGACACCTTCTGCGTAGACGAGACCATGCGTCAAAGGATAAACGCCTTTATAGGCCGGGAAATCGCCGCCGGGCATCAGGCATACATAGTTTGCCCGGCTATTGACGAAAACCCCGCCACAGGGCTTAAGGCGGTGACTGCCTACACCGACAGACTGCGCGGCGCCCTTCCTGGAGTGAGGATCGACTTGCTTCACGGGCGAATGAAACCCGCTGAAAAGGACGCGGTCATGGACTCCTTTGCCAAGGGGGAAATATCCGTATTAGTGTCCACAACAGTAATTGAGGTGGGCGTAAATGTACCCAACGCCACAATGATGATCGTGGAAAATGCCGAGCGCTTCGGCTTGAGCCAGCTGCACCAGCTACGTGGCCGCGTCGGCAGAGGCAAGGACAAGAGCTATTGCGTACTGTTCATCGGGAACACCGACAAGCCGGTCATTGAACGAATGAAAATAATGGTAGAAACCAATGACGGACTTAAAATTGCCGAAAAGGATCTGTCCCTAAGAGGTCCGGGGGAATTTTTCGGGAGCCGCCAGCATGGACTTCCGGAACTGAGGATCGCGGCGCTGGCCACGGATCTTGAGCTGCTAAAGGAAAGCGGCGACGCGGCTGTAGAGGTCCTTAAAAAAGATCCTTATCTGGAAATGTCGGAAAATATTTATTTAAAAAGAAGAATAAACGAATTTTTCAGTGACAAAAAGGACTTTTTAGCATGAATTGTCAGATTATAATAGCTGTTTCTGCGCAAAATAATAGCGTACCCCCGGTACAGATTAAATTTGAAAATATTTGAGGAGAAAAAAACAATGAGCAGAAACACAAGACAGCTTGTTCCCGAAGCGCGTGAGGCCATGAACAGATTTAAGATGGAGGCAGCCAGCGAGGCTGGCGTCAACCTTAAGGAAGGCTACAACGGCCAGCTTACCAGCCGTGAAGCCGGCAGCGTAGGCGGCACAATGGTCAAGAATATGATCCGTTCTTATGAACAGTCTCTGGCGCAGAATAAGTAACCGC
>CAYTWZ010000017.1:0-17720 GCA_964442035.1 uncultured Oscillospiraceae bacterium | reverse complement strand
CCCACACCGGGAACAATGTAACCCACATCATTGAGGCGTTCATCAAGATTGGCACAGTACACCTCAACATCGGGATGCTTTTGGGACACTACCTTAATTCCCTCGGGAGCGGCGAACAGGCAGAGGAGCTTAATTCGTTTTCCGCCGTACTGCTTTATCCTGTCAATAGCGTCGTTAGCCGAGCCGCCTGTGGCAAGCATCGGATCTACCAAAACCACCAGCCTGTTCCCTATGTCCGGAGGAAGCTTGCAGTAATACTCCTGTGGCTCAAGGGTCTTTTCGTCACGGTACATACCAATATGTCCCACCTTGGCGCCGGGAACGATACGCAGTACTCCGTTCATCATACCAAGACCTGCGCGGAGTATGGGCACAACAGCCATTTTGAGACCGCCAAGCACCGGAGCCATAGTCTTGGCCACAGGGGTCTCGATCTCAATGTTTTCAAGGGGAAGATCACGGAATGCCTCGTAGCACATGATCATAGTGATCTCGTCCACAAGCTCCCTAAATTCCTTACAGCTGGTTTCCTTCATTCGCATAATAGTGGACTTATGCTTAATGAGAGGATGATCGATAATTGTAACGCTCATTTTTTCATTTCCTTTCCTTAAACTCTATTCAAATTTGTAATCCTTGCCCGGAAGCACAGCATTGAGAATTATTCCCACCAGCGCGCCAACCGCAAGTCCTGTAAAGCTGATCGTAACGGAGCCAACGCTAAAACTGAGAGCGCCGGCCTCAGAGTGATATTTTATTCCTACGGCAAGGCCGATTATCAGGGCGGCGATTATGGTATTTCGGCTTTGGGAGAAGTCAGTCTTGCTTTCCACAAGGTTACGGATACCTACCGCCGATATCATACCGTACAAGATAAGGGAAATACCGCCGATGGTGGCCGCGGGCATAAGACCGATCAATGCCGCGAACTTGGGCGAGAATGAGAACAAGATCGCAAACACAGCCGCAATGCGGATAACACGGGGATCGTAAACGCGGGAAATGGTAAGTACGCCGGTGTTCTCACCATAAGTAGTATTTGCGGGGGCGCCGAACAGCGAGGCCATTATTGTGGCGAGACCGTCACCCAAAAGTGTACGGTGCAGTCCGGGATCCTTGATATAGTTTTTGCCTGTAGTGGAGGATATAGCGGAAATATCGCCTATATGCTCAACGATCGTTGCCAAAGCTATAGGCATAATTGTAATAACTGATGTAATGATAAGTCCCGCGTCAAAGTTCCCGGTAAATATGCCGAAAACAGTGTCCTCCATCTTAAATGGTATGCCTATCCAGCCGGCGTCCTTAAAAGCCTGAAGCTTGTCAGGGGAAAAGATGTCCGCCGCTCCTGACAAATGAAGCGCCGCCGCCACAGCGGACGAGCCTATCACACCAAGCATAATGGGAATGATCTTAAGCATTCCCTTGCCGTAAATATTGAATATGACCACCACCGCAATAGCCGTCAAAGCCACTATCCAGTTTTGGTTGCAGTTGCTGACAGCGGATGACGCCAGACAAAGGCCGATGGCTATGATTATAGGCCCTGTAACAATGGGAGGGAAAAAACGCATGACCTTGCCTGTTCCAAAAAGCTTTATAAGAGCCGCGATAAGCAAATACAAAAGTCCCGAGCAGGCTACGCCGAGGCATGCGTAAGGAAGCAGCGACGCCGAATCTTCAATGCCTCGAACCTTTGCCCATTCTTCTACAGCAAAGTATCCTCCCAGATACGCAAATGACGAGCCCAAAAACGCCGGGACCTTACCCTTGGATATCAGATGAAAAAGCAGTGTACCCAGCCCCGCAAAGAGCAGCGTGGAGGATACGCTCAGGCCTGTCAGTGTAGGTACAAGTATCGTTGCGCCAAACATCGCAAACATATGCTGCAAGCCTAAAAGCAGCATTTTGGGAACGCCAAGCTCCCGGGCGTCATAAATGCCGGCCTTTTGATAGTTACTGTTTTTCCTGGGTTTTTTCATGTTGATCCATCCGCCTTCCTTTGTTTTTTATTGTCTTGAGCGCTTCCCTAATTTTATTCCCTTAATTCTTCCAGCCTCTCGGACGTCTGCTCCCACAGAGTCATATTTTCCTCCATAAGAGCTTCTTCCGCTTTCAGCTTTTCGCTCAACTCCATAATCAGCTCAAAGTCGCTGCCGGAGGAATTGATCTGCTCATTGAGGAAGCTGATTTTTTCCTCACTGGCCGAGACATCCGCTTCAAGTCGCTTGATTTTGCTTTCAAGCTTACGGATATTGCTTTGAAGCTCCTTCTGACGGCGATAATCAGACTGACCCGGCTTGACCTCAGGTTCCGCCGGGGTTTGCGGCGGCCGGGCTTCAGTCTGCTTTTTGTATTCAATATACTGATCGTAATTAAAATTATACGACAGTACCTTATTTCCCTCAAAAACAAGAAGCTTAGTTGCAAGCTTATTTATAAGATATCGGTCATGGCTCACGATAAAAACCGTACCGTCATACTCGGCAATAGCTTCCTCCAACGCCTCCCGCGCGTTGATATCCAAATGGTTGGTTGGCTCGTCAAGGAGCAGGAAGTTTGCCCCGGTGAGGAGCACGGTAAGCAGGGCAAGGCGCGCCTTTTCGCCGCCGCTGAGGCAGTCCACGGTTTTAAACACGTCATCGTCCCTGAAAAGGAACATAGCCAAGGCGTTTCGCACCTCGGTCTGTATCATGCCGGGATAAACATCCCACAGCTCATCCATCACGGTTTTACTGCCGCTCATATCGCTCCGGCCCTGGTCATAATACGCTTCCGTAAGATTGACCCCGCGGCGGACCTCGCCGCTGTCAGGGGTCACTGTACCCTTTATAACGCCGTAAAGAGTGGATTTTCCGCAGCCGTTTGGACCCAGAACGAAAACCCTGTCTCCCCTTTTGATCTCAAAGGATACATCCTTAAAAAGCTCCTTTTTCCCGTAGCGCTTGGACAGGCCGCTGACCGTAAGCACATCGCTTCCGCTACGCTTTGACCGCGGAAAATGAAACCGTAGCTTTACTTCTTCCTCGGAAGGTTTCTCAAGTTCTTTTTCCAATCTATCAATAGACTTCCGCTTGCTTTCGGCAGTGCGGATGTTCCGCTCCCGTCCCCAGCGCTTTTGCTGCTCGATTATTCCCTCAACGCGCTTTATTTCCGCGATAGTGTTTTCATATTTTCGCCGCGCAGCTTTGCGAGCTTCTTCCCTTTTTTTCACAAAGTCCGAATAGCTGCCCGTAAAGCTTATCAGGCGGCAGTCCTCAAGCTCCATTGTGGAAGTGGTCACCCGATCCAGAAAATACCGGTCATGGCTTATAACAATAAAGGCTCGGTTATATACCTTAAGAAAATCCTCCAAAAACTGGACAGCGCCAATGTCCAAATGATTGGTAGGCTCGTCCAGAAGCAGGAGATTGGCATCCGAAAGCAGCGCTCTCGCCAAACTGAGACGGGTTTTTTGTCCGCCGGAAAGCTTGGCCAACGGATAATCAAGCTCCTGCTGCGTAAATCCCAATCCCAAAAGCATGGAACGTGTCTTTGCCTTGTAGACCATTCCATCACCCCTGAAGTATTCGCTGTTGAGTCTGTCCTGTTTTTTTACTAAGGCGTCAATGTCCCCATCCTTTTCTTCTATTTTTTTGTGTATTTCATTTAGCTGTTTTTCAATGTCCATAAGCCGGGAAAACACCTTTAGGGTATAGTCATAAGCCGTCACCGCATCCTCCTCGGGAGGAGTCTGCTCCATATATCCCACCTTAAGGAGGCTGTTTGTTATAATACTGCCCTCGCAGTCCTCCTCGCCGGTCAAAAGCTTAAAGAGCGTGGTTTTACCCGCCCCGTTAGGACCGATAAAGCCTATTTTTGAATTTTCATCCACAGTGAAGCTAATGTCCTTTAATATTTCCCTTTCTCCAAAGGACTTGGAAACACCGGTTGCTGTCAATAATGAAGCCATAGCGTTATTCCTTAATCAAAGTTTCATTTTTCTCAAGAGGCTCGTCCAGTACCATATTGCCAAATTCCTGGCCGGTTTTTCCGTCAATGAGGATCTGGACGCTGTTAATAGTGTCAAGCTCCGTGAGGGAGTTGACTATGCTGTATACCGCCATCATGGCGGAGGATGACCCGCTCTGCGCGTTTTCCTGAAAATTGCCGGAAAGGTTGACAAAGCAGACTCCGTCCTTAGTCTCCGCGCTGATCACCTTGGTATCCGATGGCAGACAGCGCGCAAGGCCTTCACTTTTAGGGCCGCTGGCCAGTTCGGAGATTATCAGTCTTTCGATGGACAGCGATGCCTGTACCTCGATCTCCCGCTCCTCGGCCACAAGGTAGTCCGCGTTTTTGTCCGGGAAATAGATTTTCACGATCTCCTTATCCACAACAGAGGTGTCCTGAGGGCCGAAAATTATGTCGTTCTTACCCAGTACGCCCACGACCTGACCTGTGGTGGTAGATGTAAGAGGCTTGCCGCCCACAAGTATGCGGACACTTTCTACGCCGCTCACCTGAGTAAGGGTGTTTACAATGGCTACACGGGCAAGGAGCTCGTCCACGCCCTTGTTTTCATAATATTCATCCGAAAGGTCGATCGTAACAATACTGCCTTTGATTGAAACGGAATTAAGTCCGCACTTTTCCGGCAGTACGTTGATAAGGCCATCGGTTCTTGGGCTTGAAGAAAGCTCGCCCACAAGATACTCGATAATTTCCTCGCTGTCCGCGCCGTTTAGTGAATCGCTTTTGTGAATTTCCTTTACAAGCTCGTCTCCGGCCACGTTTTTATAGTAAATGTCAAAGCTGTCCTTTTCGCCGCAGGCGGTAATTACCGCCACGATTATAAGCAGCAGCGTCAAAAGAAAATATTTTCGCATAATACAAATATCTCCATTAATTACTTTAGGGTTATGGGAATAATAATGATAAATTTACTGCCCTTGCCTTCCTCGCTCTCGACCTGAATGTTGCCGCCATGGAGCTCCACGGCTGTGAGGGCGATTGACAGTCCCAGTCCCGTTCCCCCTGTTTCCCGCGCGCGGGCCTTATCCACACGGTAAAAACGGTCAAATATTTTGTACAGCTCATCCGGGGCGATACCTATACCCGTATCCTCAACAGTGATAATGGCGTTGCCTTCCTCCTTGCTTATATCCAACGATACCCTGCCTCCCTGAGGAGTGTATTTGATACTGTTGTCAAGGATGTTATATATTGCTTCCCAAATGCGATCCCTTTCCACCTTTGAGTATATAGCCCCGTTTGAAAAATAGTCGAGCGTAATGTTTTTCTGTTCCGCCAGAGGTCTGAGCGCCTTGACCACATTGGAGCATATTTCGCTGAGATTGAGAGTGTTAAATTCCAGCCTTGCCACATTAGACGTATTGTCCATCTTTGTCAGGGTAAGAAGCTTGTTGACAATGCGAGTAAGACGATCCACCTGCACATTCATATCGGTAAGAAATTCCTCAATCGTCTCCCTTGAAGCGTTTGGCGCGTTTAACAGGGAGTCCGCAATAAGCTTAATGGAGCTTAGCGGGGTCTTAAGCTCATGAGAGGCGTTGGATACAAACTCCTGACGCTTTTCCTCCTGAGCCCTTATACGGTCGGTCATTTTGTTGAAGCTGTTTACAAGAGTGCCGATCTCTCCCCCGCCTTCAAGCTCCAGCGTGGTGTTCGTACTGTCATCGGTCATTTCTTCCAGCTGGCGAGTTAGACGACGTATAGGATCGGTGATAATTCCGGACATAATAAAGCTTACCACGCCGATGAGAATACTTACAAGCACGGCAAGCACGACCAGTATGCCCTTTATTTTATCCATATATTCCTCTATATCGGCTCCCGAAGCCTGATAATAAATCACCCCGGCCACGTTTTTGTCCTTGATAACCGGGACGGCGGCACTGATAAGAGGCTCCCCTGTGGCGTCCTCACCCTCTTCAGCGTTGTTGTTGCCCCGAAGAGCGTTAAGCACCATAGGCACAGGCATTATCTTCCCCTGCATCGCCCCGTTATTGGAGTCAAAGGTCACAACAGCGTCACAGTCCAGCATCAGCACTCTGCCACCGCTACCAAGCTGTTGCTGCTGAAGAAGGAAATTGATGCTGTCCTCGCTCAGATCCTGATATTGGGCAATATAGCCCGAAATCACATTTGCCTGACCCAAAACCTGAGCCTCCTTTTGGTTAGTCGTGTGCTGGCGCATGGAATTGGTAATGTATATGCTTATAAAAGCCAAGGTCAGGACAATAATAACAAAATATGTTCCCACCAGCTTCCACCTGATACTTGAAAAGGCTTCGCTAATTTTCTTTAAAATAGTAACCTACCCCCCACTTGGTGAGTATATATTTGGGTGAAGCCGCGTTGGGCTCGATCTTCTCCCTAAGCCGGCGGACATGCACATCCACTGTACGGATATCACCGGGGTAGTCATAGCCCCATATAATATCAAGGAGGTTTTCACGGGAATAGACCTTGCCGGGATTGGACACAAAAAGCTCACAGAGGTCAAACTCCTTACTGGTAAGTTCAGTGCTCTTATCTCCTATTCGTATGCGGCGCAGATTGTAATCAAGCTCCACATCCCCGACCTTGACAGTAGTAGGGGCGGGAGTCATTGATGAGGAGCTGCGCCGGATAATTGCCTTGACACGAGCCTTAAGCTCAAGAATATTGAAGGGCTTTGTCAGGTAATCGTCGGCGCCGTACTCCAGACCGAGTATTTTGTCCATATCATCAGTCTTGGCTGTCAGCATAATAATAGGCACATTGGAGAACTCCCGTATCTTCTGACACACTGTGAGTCCATCTATCTTTGGAAGCATAAGATCAAGTATTATCAGGGAAAGACTTTTGTCCCGGGCGAGCTTGATCGCCTCCTCCCCATCATAGGCTGTCTCTATATCATAGCCATCCTGTTCAAGGTTAAATTTGATGCCCTTAACAAGCAGCTTTTCATCATCAACAATTAATATTTTCATCCTATTATCTCCTTTTGGCAAAGTCCATAATGATTCACAAATATTATAACACTATTAAAAAAATATTTCAACACATTTTTTACAGATATTGAGGAAAAGTTCTTGAATAAACAAAAAATGTGTGCTAAAATAATAAATAAGTTAAGGTATCCTTCCCAATATAGGCGGGGCACTTAATTTTCGACAGGAGTAGATCTTCGCATGACCGCCTCATGGCGGCAAATCAAAAACAAACGTAAAGTCAGGAGATGAAACGATGCTTACAGACATCGAAATCGCGCAGCAGGCCAAGCCCGAGCATATCGCAAAGGTGGCCGCTAAGGTAGGTATCACAGAAGACGAGCTTGAATTTTACGGGAAGTACAAGGCCAAGCTGTCAGACGAGTTGATCGACAGGCTTAAGGACAAGCCTGACGGCAAGCTTATTCTCACCACAGCTATCAATCCCACACCGGCCGGGGAGGGAAAAACCACTACTACAGTCGGCTTGGGTCAGGCAATGTGCCGTCTGGGCAAGAACGCGGTCATCGCCCTTCGCGAGCCGTCCTTAGGGCCTGTTATGGGCATCAAGGGCGGCGCGGCCGGAGGCGGATACGCGCAGGTGCTTCCCATGGAGGACATAAACCTTCACTTTACCGGCGATATGCACGCCATTACCGCGGCGCACAATCTGCTTGCCGCAATGATCGACAACCACATCCATCAGGGGAACGATCTGGATATTGACGTCCGGAGAGTGACATACAAGCGCGTAATGGACATGAATGACCGTGCCCTTCGGGAGGTCATCGTAGGTCTTGGCGGCAAGGCCAACGGCTTTCCGCGTCAAGACGGCTTTATGATAACTGTTGCATCCGAGATCATGGCCATACTTTGTCTCGCGTCAGATAAGATCGACCTTAAAGAGCGTCTTGGGAAAATCATCATCGGCTACAACCGTAGCGGCGAGCCTGTACGCGCGTCCGACCTTAAGGCGCAGGGAGCCATGGCGCTTTTGTTAAAGGACGCCATAAAGCCCAATCTTGTACAGACTCTTGAAAACACACCTTGCATAATGCACGGAGGCCCCTTTGCCAACATTGCCCACGGCTGCAACAGCATTATTGCCACAAAGCTGGCCCTTAAGCTTGGGGACTACGCTATTACAGAGGCGGGCTTCGGCGCTGATCTCGGCGCGGAGAAATTCCTTGACATTAAGTGCCGTATAGGAGGGCTTAAGCCGGACGCGGTAGTACTGGTAGCCACATGTCGGGCGCTTAAATATAACGGCGGAGTTAATAAGGCCAACGTATCCGCTCCCGATCCGGAAGCTCTTAAGAGAGGACTTCCCAACCTTGAAAAGCACATTGAGAACATAGCAAAGTACGGTGTGCCTTGCGTTGTTGCCATCAACCGTTTCCCCGCCGACACTGAGGAGGAGCTTGCGGTGATAGAAGAGTGCTGCAAGAGGCTTGGCGCGGAATTTGCCGTTTCCGAGGTGTTTGCCAAGGGCGGCGAAGGCGGTGAAGACCTTGCCAAAAAGGTGCTTGAGACCCTTGAAACAAAGGAAAGCCGCTTTAAGCCGATATATGATCTTGACACCACCTGCTACGAAAAAATCGACATCATCGCGAGGGAGATATACGGAGCTGACGGGGTTGATTTTCTTCCTGCCGCGAAAAAAGCCGTGGACGAGTTTATTGCCATGGGCTACGGCAATCTCCCCGTGTGCGTGGCAAAAACCCAGTATTCCTTGTCCGACGATCCCACCAAGCTCTGCCGTCCAAAGGACTTTCGCATCACAGTTCGGGAGGCAAGGATCAGTGCCGGAGCCGGATTTATTGTGCTTTTGACCGGTGACATAATGGTAATGCCGGGTCTTCCCAAGGTTCCCGCCGCGGAAAAAATAGACATTGACGAGAACGGCGTAATAACGGGACTTTTCTGAGAATATTTTAAACAAACGTAAAAGGAAGTTTTTTCAATTGAAATACTTTTCTCACAGCACTGCCGAAACCGAACATATAGCCTGTGAAATCGCCAAAACAATTCGTCCGCCCAAGGTGATCTGTTTACGAGGGGACCTTGGCGCGGGCAAGACTGCTTTTACCCGCGGCTTTGCCCGAGCCTTTGGGGTCGGAAGCGGTGTCTCCTCCCCAACATTCACCCTTATGCACCGATATGAGGGCAGTGTCAGACTCAGCCACTATGACTTTTACCGGCTCAATGACTTTGACGAGCTTTTGGACATTGGCTTTGAGGAAGAAATTGAAAACGGGATATCACTTATTGAATGGCCTGACAGCTTTATGGACTATATGCCCAATGACAGAATACTTATCGATATAAGCAGGGGCGACGGGGATGACGAAAGGATCATTGAGGTGAAGCAATGAATATTTTAGCTGTTGAGTCTTCCGCCTTGACGGCATCCGCCGCCGTGATGAAGGACGAGAGCGTTGTTGGGCAGGTCAGCTTCACCAACGGACTGACCCACTCCCAAACGCTGATGCCCATGGTGGACTATGTGCTCAAGCATGCCGGAATGAACGTAAGGGATATTGACCTTTTTGCCGTAAACTGCGGCCCAGGCTCCTTTACGGGACTTCGCATAGGCGTTGGAACAGTTAAGGGACTGGCCTACGCCTGCGGAAAAATGACCGTCGGTGTATCCGGACTTAAGGCTTTGGCGTACAATATAGCCCCCACCGACAGGCTGATCATTCCAATCATGGACGCAAGACGCGATCAAGTGTACACCGCGGCATACAAATACAGCGGAGAAGGGCTCTGTCAGGTAATGCCGCCCTCCGCAATGAATGTACAGCAGCTATGCGACGGTATCGCCGTCCCCGCAATATTTGTGGGGGACGGAGTAAGGCCTTACAGGGACTCCATAGCGCGGCTTTGCGGCACAAAAGCATGCTTCGCGCCGCCGCAGCTTTGTCTTCAAAATGCCGCCTCTGTTTGCGTCGCCGCTCTAACGGAGGAACCGATCTCCCCCGAAGGCCTTGAGGTAATTTATTTGCGTAAGCCTCAGGCCGAACGTGAACGGGAGGAAAAAGCCGCGTCCATTTTAAATAAGGGCTGAAAGCCCGTCATGGAGCGTTTTCTGCGGGAGGAAGGACCTCCAACAGAAAAACGAAAGCGTCGCCCGCGGCCTGTAAACGCGTAGGACATCTTTCGTTTGGTTATGAATTATGTGAACCTATTTTTACAAAACGGCAATAAAAAAATTTTTAAGGAGGAGCTACATATGAGAATTGCGATCGCCGCTGACCATGGCGGTTATGCGCTTAAGCAGGATCTGATCACCTATCTTGAGGGAAAGGGAAACACCGTCATTGACTGCGGTACCGGCAGCGAAGCAAGTGTGGATTACCCGGACTTTGCCGAAAAGGGATGCAATGAATACCTTAACGGCAACGCGGATTTTACTATACTCTGCTGTGGAACGGGGGTAGGTATCTCTATCGCCGCCAACAAGATCAAAGGGATCCGTTGCGGTTTGTGCCCCTCGGTTGAAATAGCGCGGCTTGTAAAGCAGCACAATAACGCCAACGCTATAGCGTTGGGCGGAAGAACCACTTCTCCGGAGCTTGCGCGGGAAATTGTGGACGCTTATATGTCAGAGGAATTTTTGGGCGGACGTCATCAGAACAGGATCGACAAAATATCCGCCCTTGAAAATAAAAACAGATGAACGGAGGGATAAACATGCGTTGTCCATACTGCGGTCAACAGGACAGCAAGGTCATCGACTCTCGCCCCACTGAAGACGGGGAGGCAATACGCCGCCGCCGGGAGTGCTCTAAGTGCGAGGGGCGCTTTACAACCTACGAAAAAATCGAAACTCTGCCAATTATGATAATCAAAAAAGACAAAACGCGGGAGCTTTTTGACCGGGACAAACTCATCCGCGGCATTACAAGGGCCTGCGAAAAGCGGCCTGTGGCGTCGGAACAGATCGACGCCATTGCCGACAACATTGAGGCCTCCATTCAAAATTCTCTGGAAAGAGAAGTCACCACAGAGCAAATCGGAGAAAAGGTCATGGGTTACCTTAAGGACATAGATGAAGTGGCTTACGTCCGCTTTGCTTCTGTTTATCGTCAGTTTACCGATGCTACGACTTTCATTGCTGAAGTCAACAAGCTTCTGACTGACAAAGCCTAATTTTGATATGTTACTACAGAAAGGATTTAATTAATGGCAATTTTCAGATGTACGTTCCGTTCGACTATGCTTTCAAATGACACCAACCTTAACATCATTATGCCGGACAAAAGACTCCGTCCGCCTAAGGTGTTGTATCTGCTTCACGGCTTTCAGCAGCATTTCGGCTCGTGGCTCAACCAATCCGGTATAGCCCGGTATGTTGACGGAAAAAACATCGCCGTAATAATGCCCGACGCGGGCAGGAGCTTTTATTCTGACATGACTACAGGCGAAAATTACTATTCCTACATTGTGCGGGAGCTTCCCAAATTTATGCGGTCACAATTTGCTATAGATCCTTCGCCCGGGGACACCGCCATAGCCGGACTTTCCATGGGAGGCTACGGCGCGCTTAAAATAGGCATGAACAATCCCGGCCAATACCGCGTTATAGGCGCGTTTTCTCCGGCATGTGACATAGTAAAGATAGCCAGCGAGAACGCGCTGCTCACTCGCGCCATATGCGGAGATATTGAAATCAAAAACAGCTGCCACGATTTGTACGCTGTCGCAGGACTTTTGGCAAAAGAGCATGATCCGCCTGTTATATACCACTATTGCGGCGACAATGATTTTATGATAGATGAAAACCGCGCCTTCAGAGATCATATGAGCAGCCTCCCAATTCCTTATCAGTATCACGAGGAACCCGGCGCTCACGAGTGGCCGTTGTGGGATAAGTGGGTAAAGGATTTTGTAGAAAAAATCAGTTCATAATAAAACCCCTCACAAAAGAAAAAGTCACTTCATATTTTGTTATGAGGTGATTTTTTATGCCTACAATATATCTCAGTCCTTCGGGGCAGGAATTTAATCCCTATGTCAACGGAGGAAACGAGGAATACTATATGAATTTGATAGCCGACGCGATGATACCGTATCTGGTGTCAAGCGCAATACAATACGTCCGCAACACCAAAAGCATGACGGCACAGCAATCCGTAAATGCCTCCAACAGCGGCCAGTACGACCTGCATGTGGCGATCCACTCCAATGCCGCGCCGGACGGGATGTATGGCAGCAAAAAAGGCGTGGACGTATTTTATGCCAAGGGCAGTCAAACGGGGCGGCGGGCAGCCAATATTTTTGCCGAAAACCTTAAGTCCGTCTATCCCGATCCATCGCTTGTGCGCGCGGCGGCAACAACAGACATAGGCGAGCTGACAAAGACAAAGGCCCCGGCTGTATTTTTGGAATTGGGGTATCATGACAACACGGAGGACGCCAATTGGATAAAGGCCAATATTGAAAATTTAGCCCGCAATCTTGTATTATCCATAACCCAGTACTTCGGAGTACCGTTCATCGAAGCAACAGCCCCCAGAAGCGCCATCGTGCGGACCAGCTACGGCGATCTTAACATCCGGTCAAAGCCCGACAGAGCCGCCGCTGTAATAGCCCGCGTCCCCAACGGCACGCGCGTAACAGTGCTTGGGAACTGGCAGGGCTGGGCAGTAGTGCGCTATGGTGGCACTGTAGGCTACTGTGACGAGCGTTATCTCATGTTGCTCTGATCCTCGTCCCATACAATTGCGTCAATATAAATTGCCCGGCTGTCAGCGCCGGTTTCAATGCACTTGCCGCAGTTGTCGCATATTTTTGAAGGGTCAAGGTCGCAGCGGCTGCACTCACCGCAGTCTGTACAATCCTTGCTTTCATCAAGAACACATTTTTTCACAATAGTCCGCCTCCTTAAAATATTGTAACACATAAAGCGGATTTTGTAAAGACCCATGATCAATACGGAATACAAAGATTTTGTCCCGCGTATATCATATTGTCATCAATACCGTTATAATCCGCTATATAACGGGCATAATCACGAATATCAGTTCCTTGATCACGGTATTTGGAGGCAATGCTCCAAAGGCTATCCCCCGGGGAAACAGTAATATAAAACGAGCTGTCCTCCGCGGCCTCAGTCTGCGTTGCCCCAAAGGAGCCGCCGCTAATGAACCAAACAAAAAGCGCCGCGCATATAAGTATACCGGCGGCGATCCTCCGCTGACGGTTAAGCTGCGTTTCCCTGTGAGCCTTCTTAATTCTATACTCTGTTGTCATATTGAAAACCTCCATTCAGAACATTTGTTCGCTTGTTGATTATAGTATATCAGAACATTTGTTCGTTGTCAAGACTTTTTTTAATTTTTTTGAACAAATGTTTGCATTTCCGGAAAAGATATGTTATAATTTAATAAAGCAGTATCAATATATGGAGATGACAATATGCCTAACATAGAAAAACAAAACGAAATACTTATGTTTATTGAACAATACACCGCTGCCAACGGATATCCGCCAACTGTCAGGGAAATAGGTGAAGCGGTCGGGCTCAACTCACCGTCCACCGTCCACGGTTACATCAAGCGGCTCGAACGGGACGGCAAGCTGGAAAAATCTGAAGGAGGCTCACGTACGCTGAGGATAAAGAACGGCTTTTCAGCATCGCAATACCCCGGAGCGTCATATATGGGCAGCGTCTACGGAGAGAGGGAATTTCTTGAAGTGCCCGTAATAGGTCGGGTCAGCGCCGGGCAGCCGATCCTTGCGCAGGAGAATTTTGAGCGCACCTTTCCCCTGCCAATGGATTTTGCCCGCAACGCCGATTTATTCATGCTTAAGGTTCAGGGGGAAAGCATGATCAACGCCGGTATATTTGACGGGGACTATGTAGTTGTGCAGCAGCAGCCTGTGGCCAACAACGGTGAAATGGTGGTGGCGCTGGTCGATGACAGTGCCACGGTCAAAACCTTCTACAAGGAGAACGGACATTTCCGCCTTCAGCCGGAAAACGACTATATGGAGCCTATTATAGTAAATGAAGTAAGCGTTTTGGGCAAAGTCGTAGCTGTATTCAGGAGCTTGCTGTAAAACCGCGAGCAATACAATAAAAAAAGAAATCGCGGCAGATCGGTCAGTAAGCCATTTTGCCGCGGTTTCTTTTTATGGAAACACTGATTAATTCTAAAGCGCTTATTGACGAGGGAATTTTTCTCATAGCAAGCGGCGTTTTAAGCCGCAGGCGTGAATTATTCAGTGTTTTTTAGTATTTTTTAAGCTTCTTTTCCAGACAAGACCGAATTGCCCTGATAAAATCAAGCGAATTAACTACAGTGGGCGCCTCCCCGTCCCAAAGGGCGGCAAGGTCTTTGGTCATTATGCCGTCCTCCATAGTCTCAACGCAGGCAGCCTCAAGCTTGTCCGCAAAATCCACGAGGGCGGCGTTTTCGTCAAGCTCGCCCCGCTTACGGATAGCTCCCGTCCACGCGAATATAGTGGCAATGGGATTTGTGGAGGTTTCCTCACCCTTAAGATACCGATAATAATGCCGTGTAACGGTTCCGTGTGCGGCCTCGTACTCATAGTTGCCATCCGGGCTGACAAGTACGCTGGTCATCATGGCCAATGAGCCGAAGGCGGTAGACACCATATCGCTCATAACATCTCCGTCATAGTTTTTGCACGCCCAGATATATCCGCCCTCGCTTCGGATAACACGCGCAACGGCATCGTCAATGAGAGTGTAAAAATATTCTATTCCCAAGGCGTCAAATTTTTCCTTATATTCCTTTTCGTAAATATCCTGAAAGATAAGCTTAAAGGTCTGATCATATTGCTTGGAAATAGTGTCCTTTGTGGCAAACCACAGATCCTGCTTTGTATCGATGGCGTACTGGAAGCAGGAATGGGCAAATGAGCTTATGGAGCTGTCCTTATTATAAAGCCCCTGGAGCACGCCCGGGCACTCGAAATCATAGATGGTCTCGCGGAAGGATGCGCCGTTTTCACCTGTAAAAACAAGCTCGGCCTTACCCTTTTCGGGTACGCGGTACTCCGTACCCTTGTAAACATCCCCATACGCGTGACGGGCTATAGTAATAGGCTTTTTCCAGTTACGTACGGCGGGCTTAACGTGGCTGAGCAAGATCGGCGCCCGGAAAACCGTTCCGTCAAGTATGGCGCGGATAGTGCCGTTGGGGCTTTTCCACATCTTTTTGAGGTTGTACTCCTCCACACGCTGGGCATTGGGAGTTATGGTAGCACACTTTACGCCAACATGCCACTTCTTAATAGCTTCTCCCGCGTCAATGGTGACCTGATCGTCCGTTTGGTCACGGTACTTAAGCCCAAGGTCATAGTACTCCATGTTCAGCTCCACAAAAGGAAGCAGCAGCTCGTCCTTGATCATCTTCCAGAGGATACGGGTCATTTCGTCCCCGTCCATCTCCACGATCTTGTTTTTCATCTGAATTTTTTCCATTGCTTATTCCTCCCTATCTGTTCTGGTTCGCGTAAAAATTCATAAGGCAACCGTCAAGTATGATTTGCTTTTCATTGGGCGTGAGGCCGCTTACATAAAGGGTAATGCCGGCGGTTGAGCCGTCCTTTTTGATAACGGTTGCGGGAATTTCTTCAACGCCGTTTTCGATGGCGGAGCGTACGCCGGGTACAAATACATAATCCCCGGCTTCATAATCAAAGGCGGTTACGGCAGATATAGTAAACGGAAGAATGCCCCAGTTGACGCAATTGCTTCTGTAACGCTTTGTGGCGAACTCATAGCAAATATTGCCAAGTCCTCCCAAAACCTTCTGACAGGAAGCGGCCTGCTCACGGGCGGAGCCGTCGCCGGGCTTATTGGCAAATATACATGATCCGAACTGAGTCACGGGCATAAGCGCTCCCGCGTCGCCCACCTTGCCAAGCACCTGCGTAAGCTCCTCAGGAGAGCCGCCCTCACGGCGCAGGGTCTCCACTGCCGCGACTGCCTTGCTGCGTCCCACATATTCCGGGACGCGTCTTGAAAGGGCAAATTCACTGAGCCTTAAAGGATTGCTTCTGTAAGAGCTTGTCTCACCGGAGGGAATAAGCTCGTCAGTGGTAGTTACCTCATCATGGATGACCGCCGCCAGCTTAAGCAAAGCGTTTTCCGCAAGGGGGTACATTTTGGGCCAGTCGGTAATATTGGGGCCAAGCTTCAGCTCATAGTCCGGCTGAGCCTTTCCGAAGCCCTGATATACGCGCTTTTCGTAAACAGTTTTATCAAAGACATAGGTATTGTCATATTCCGGTATCTCCACATCGGTAGCGGCTGTAAGTACACCCTTGTTGAGAGCTGTAGCCGCAATGGAGCGCGCGTCCATAAGCGCTACGCCGCTGAGCTGGCCGTCACCGGGCTTTGAGCCCTCACGATTCGGGAAGTTACGGGTAGTATGACGGATGGAGAGTCCGCTGTTTGCGGGAACATCGCCCGCACCGAAGCATGGACCGCAGAAGCAAGGCTTAAACACCGCGCCCGCCGCCATAAGGGAGGCCTGTACGCCGTTGCGCACAAGCGCGAGGTTGATAGGAGTGCTGCTTGGATAAATCGAAAGATTAAAATATCCGTTACCAATATCAGCTCCGCGCAGTATTGCCTCCGCCTCACAGATGTTCTCGTACATGCCGCCGCTGCAGCCCGCAATAACGCCCTGATCTACCATAAGCTTACCGTCAACAAGCTTGTCAGTAAGGTCAAATTTGACCTTGCTGCCAAACTGTTCGGCCGCGTGGCGCTGGATCTCACGGAGTATGTCAGCCGCGTTAGCCTGAAGCTCATGGATCGTATACGCATTGGAGGGATGGAAGGGCATCGCGGCCATACATTCCACCCGGCTCAGGTCTATTTTTATCACCTTGTCATAGTATGCCCTGTTATCGGGAGCCAGCGGCTTGTAATCCTCCGGACGGCCATGTATGTCATAAAACTCCTTGACCTTGCCGTCTGTACTCCATATTGAGGAAAGACAGGTAGTCTCGGTGGTCATTACATCTATTCCGATACGAAAGTCCATTGATAGCTTTGCCACCCCTGGGCCGGTAAATTCCAGCACACAGTTCTTTACAAAGCCGTTTTTAAATGTGGCTCCTACCAAAGCAATAGCTACATCCTGAGGGCCTACACCCTTTCGAGGCTCACCTTCAAGGTACACAAGGACGACCTGCGGAGCGGCAACGTCATAGGTATTCTTAAGCAGCTGCTTAACAAGCTCCGGGCCGCCCTCCCCTACGCCCATAGTACCAAGAGCGCCATAACGGGTATGGCTGTCTGAGCCGAGTATCATTTTTCCGCAGCCGCTCATCATCTCACGGGCATACTGATGGATAACAGCCTGATTTGCGGGAACATATATTCCCCCGTACTTCTTGGCCGCGCTGAGGCCAAACACGTGGTCATCCTCGTTTATTGTGCCTCCGACGGCGCAAAGGCTGTTATGACAGTTAGTCATGGCATAGGGCAAAGGGAATTCCCTAAGGCCGCTTCCCCTGGCTGTCTGGATTATACCCACATAGGTTATATCATGAGAAATAAGCGCATCAAATTTAACGCGCATTTTTTTCTTATCCTCACTGGTATCATGAGCTCGCAATATCTTATAGGCTATTGTTCCTTCCCGCGCGTCATCGGGCAGGGGAAAATCAGCCGGAGCTTCACAGGTGTCAATGATCTTGCCGTCATAGAGGTAAGCTCCGCTGTTTTTTAACTCTAACATTTTTAATTCCTCC
>CAYTWZ010000016.1:0-26437 GCA_964442035.1 uncultured Oscillospiraceae bacterium | reverse complement strand
AGCCTCTGTGAAGCAGAAGCACCGACCGAGTCGGGAGACGAGACTCGGGGACATCTTTCGTTTAGTTATATTATATATTATCTTAAGAGATACACACTTATCATTAAAGATGTTACAAACATACAGCTTTTGACTGTTCCGGTTTGCTTAAGGAAAATTTTTAAAAAAAGTACTTGCATTTAGTGATCATGTGTGATATAATATCACGGCATGGAGAAAAGTTCCATTCATCACACACATCATCTGAGCCTTGGCCGTGTGCCTGTTTAAGAATGAAGCGGGTTGGCCCGGCGTAGACGGTGGTGGAGGCCGACTCCGATATTGACATGGATTGGGGCGGAAAAACTAAAATAATCGGAGGTGTTTAAACATGTCAGTTATTTCTATGAAACAGCTTCTGGAGGCCGGCGTTCATTTCGGCCATCAGACAAGAAGATGGAATCCCAAAATGGCGGAATACATCTTCACCGAGCGTAACGGTATCTACATTATTGACCTGCAGAAGACCGTTAAGAAGATCGAAGAGGCTTATGCTTTTGTTCGTCAGGTAGCCGCGGACGGCGGCGAGATTCTTTTTGTAGGAACAAAGAAGCAGGCTCAGGAGACTATCCGTGAGGAAGCTCAGCGTGTTGGTATGCACTATGTTGATGCCCGCTGGCTTGGCGGTATGCTCACAAACTTTAAAACCATTGAGCAGAGAATCAAGCGTCTTGCTCAGCTCCATAAGATGGAGGAGGACGGTACCTTTGAGCTCCTTCCCAAGAAGGAAGTTATCGGCCTTAAGGGCGAGATGGATAAGCTTGAAAAGTACCTTGGCGGTATCAAGAATATGAAGAAGCTCCCGGCAGCCATCTTTATTGTTGACCCTCGCAAGGAAAGAATTGCTATCTCTGAGGCTAAGAAGCTTCATATTCCTATTGTGGCTATCGTTGACACAAACTGCGACCCCGATGATGTTGACTACGTAATTCCCGGCAATGACGATGCTATCCGTGCCGTAAAGCTTGTTGCTTCCACTATCGCCAATGCGATTATGGAGGGCAAGGAAGGCGCTGTCGGAGCAGCAGCCGAATCCGAAGAGATCGATATCACTCTTTAATCATATAGGAGGAAACGCAAATGAATTTCACAGCTCAGGACGTTAAGGAATTAAGAGAAAAAACAGGTTGCGGTATGATGGACTGCAAAAAGGCCCTTACCGCATGTGACGGAGATATGGACAAGGCCATTGACTTTCTTCGTGAAAAAGGTCTTGCCAAGGCTGAAAAGAAGGCTGGTCGCGTTGCCGCCGAGGGTATTGTTGACGTTGTTATCGAAAACGGCGTAGGAGCTGTTGTCGAGGTAAACAGCGAGACGGACTTTGTGGGTAAGAACGCTGATTTCCGCGGCTTTGTTAACAACATTGCCAAGCAGATCATTGCCGAAAACCCCGAAAGCGTAGAAGTGCTTCTCGCTTCTCCCTTTGCCGCTAATCCCGAGCAGACCGTTGAGGCCGCTCTTAAGGAGAAGATCGCTACTATCGGCGAAAATATGAATATCCGCCGTTTTGGCCGCTTTGAGGGCACTCTTGTGGGCTATATCCATGGCGAAGGCAGAATTGGTGTACTTGTTAAGTTCAATGTAGGCGATCAGGCTAAGGCTGATACAGACGAATTCAAGACTTATGCTAAGGATGTGGCTATGCAGGTTGCCGCCGCTTACCCCGAGTATACAAAGATTGCTGATGTTCCTGCCGATGTTGTAGCTAAGGAGACAGAGATATTCAAGGCTCAGGCAATGAATGAGGGCAAGCCCGAGGCCATTGCCGAGAAGATGGTTGTCGGCCGTCTCAAGAAACGCTATAAGGAGCTTTGCCTTGTTGAACAGCCATTCATTAAGGATCAGGACAAGTCCGTTGCTCAGTATACAGACGAGGTTGCCAAGGCGCTTGGGACTACTATCGAGGTCGCGGATTTTATTCGTCTTGAAAAGGGCGAAGGCCTTGAGAAGAAGGCTGACGACTTCGCGGCTGAAGTTGCTTCCATGGTTAAATAAAATAAGGCTTTGTAATTGTGCAAGCGGAATATGCGACCTGTGGGGCGTATATTCCGCTTGTTTGTTTTTGCCGGCTGTGCTTGCGCAAAAACGGACGCGGCATTGGCCGCGTCCGTACATTAAAATCAAAATGTCTTAAGCAAGTATCTTCTTGACAGCTTCAGCCATCTTGTCACACTTGCAGTTAGCAAAGAACAACTCGCTGAATTTTTCACCGGCTACAGCGCCCTTTACAAGCTCGGAGTCAAGGTTTTCAAGGATTGAGATCATGTCGTTGTGAGTGACCTTCTTAACTTCGTCAAGTATCTTCTTGTTCCTCTGTTCGGGAACGGCACGCTCCTTGGGATAGCCGCCGCCCCATTCTTCAACAAACAGCTTCTCAAATACATACTGCAGATTGAGCTCGGCGCCCCAGCCCCATCCCTTTGCAAAGGGGAGAGCAATGGCATTGCCGTTGTTTACCTGTGTAAACTGATATGCGTCGGTGGGGTCAACTACATGTCCGCAGAGTACACCGGGGAATGCATTGCACGCAAGCATAGCGCCCTCGCCTGTGCCACAGCCTGTTATAACAAGGTCTGCCGCGCCGCTGTTGAGCAGTATTCCGGTAAGTATACCGACCTGAACATATGTAAGCTGAGCCGCGTCGTCGGCGCTGTACATGCCATAGTTAAAAACCTTGTGACCAAGAGGCTCGGCAACCTTGCGAAGAGTAGCTTCAATAATGCTGTTCTTGGCGGCCTGACTGTTTTCGTTGATAAGTGCGATTTTCATGTTTATCATTTCTCCTCTCAAATATTTTAATCAATAAGGGCGAAAGCCCGTCATGGGGCGTTTCGTTTAATTATATTATACACCAAAGCCCAAGCTTTTGCAATATGATTTTGGAAAAAAGAGGTGCAATTTTATGGAATGCTTTGTTGAGATCCCATATCTTCCAAAGGGCAGGGTAATCTTGGCGGTGTCAGGCTTTGCCGTGGCAGGAATGGACATAATTCCCCCGGCTGAGCTTTCGGCACTGCCGCCTGCCCTGCGCCGCCATGCCGATTTGGGATTGTGCCCCATCGGTGGCCGGGAGGTAGTGTGTCCGCCTGACTCTTATCCCTATTACTGTGATAATCTGTCATCCTATGGCTTTTCCGTAATACAGGGAGGACAGGCTCTTGGCGGGAGCTATCCGGCGGATACGGCATATAATGTTGTTGTGACAGAAAAATTCGCATTGCTTGATCCACGGTCCTGCGACGGTGTGCTTTTGCGACTGCTGCAAAACCGCCTTGAAATCCTGCCCGTCAAACAGGGCTATGCCAAATGCTCTGTGGCGCCTGTGGGCGAAAACGCCTTTATCACCGGGGACAGAGGCATATTTCGGGCGCTTGAGGCTAAGGGAGCTGAGGTACTTCTTATCGATAATGCCGGGGTTGAGCTGCCGCCTTACAAAAACGGCTTTTTCGGAGGAGCCTGCGGCCTTGTGGGGGAAAAGACGCTTGCTGTTAACGGCACCATTCGGCATATGTCGTCCTTTGAGACGATAAAAGCATTCTTGGCCGATAAGGGCGTTTCTTTGGTGGAAATTACTGCCGCCGCCCCGTTCGACACAGGCTCCTTAATACCTCTTAAAATAACTGACGATAATAACAAAGGATAGCATAAAAACCCGGGAGGTGTATGTTTGGACTTTAACCGACCTATAAAAGTAAGGCGCGGGCTTGAAAAGCGGATTGCCGCCAAAATTGCCCGCGAGATAGTTGATAAATATGAATTAAAAATTTTGAAGCAATATATATCCGGGCTTCCTTTGTCAAAGGAGGACGCGGATCAGATATTTTTGCTTTCGGCACAGTTACTGAATCCGCCAGGAAGGGACGTTGAACTTGTGCAGTACCGCCGGGAACGCCGGAGGATGATATCCAAAAGACTTGAGGAGCGTATCTGCAATTTTGGCAGCATATATCCCATGGGCGTCCTCAATTTCCTTTGCGGTGATTATAAGCGCGAGGTGCGTACGGTGGGGGCTGCTGCGGCGGAGCTTATTGCCGAGGAACGTCACGGAGACCTGTGCTGCCTTATCGCCGGGGAATATATAGAAAGGCGGAAACATGTGCTTGGCAGTAAGCTGATCGCGGTGCATCTTGTGATCGATGGGGAGTCGGCATCGCTGTATGATGGAACCGGCAGTGAAATCACCCTCCGGTATTCGTCATATATTCCTCAGGAGGATCGTATCCGCTACTCTCACAGCGACCTTGTGCTCAGTGCCATGGTGGATATTGCGCCTCGAAATGTTTACGTGTATGGCGGTGAAACAAATCTTAGACTTTTGCGGAGGGTACAGCTCATGTTTGCCAATGTGTTTACCTGTGACGCAAAATGCAGATTTAAAGGAATGTAAAAGTCATAAATGAATATTGCAGAGATTATCGAAAAGTCTCAGCTTCCCGCATGGGTCGCATGATGCGACCCATGCGCTACTTTTCGCTCAATTTTTCGTCATCAGAGGATGTCACTATGCAGTTGCGGCGTTTTTTTGCTTCATAAAGCAGCTCGTCTGCTCGGGCAAGTATCTCGCAGGCCTTGCCTTCACAGCAACACCCTCCGATACTGAAGGTGAGCTTAAGCTTCGGATATTCCGGAAAACGCACCTTGCGAATATCTGTCAGCATGTTTTCGAGTATCTGACGGAAAGCGTTGTGGGAGATGTCGTTGTGGAATATGACCACAAACTCATCCCCGCCAAATCTCAGAACATCGCAGGACGATCCCACATTCCTTACTATGCTGATGGCAGTGGACTCAATGGCCTTGTCTCCGGCCAGATGGCCAAAGCTGTCGTTTATGTTTTTCAGGTGATCCAAATCTATCATGGCAAGAGCCTTGACATGCATATTGGCTGCCTTGTCGTTGTAATATTTGCGATTGTAAACCCCATCGACTGTACCTGCGTAAATGGACTTCAGCCTTTTACGGGAGTAATAGAACACAAAGCCCGCAATTAACATTACAAAAAGCAGGATGGTAATTATCCCTGTTGTAAGCCGGATAAATTGGTTGATCTGGTCAGTGAAAATTGATTTTTCCAGAGAGGTGACAAATATCCACTGAGATCCTTCGCTTTCAAGTATGCGCAACTGGACAAATTTTTGGACCCCCTCCTTTGAGGTGTACCAAAAGTCAAAGTTTTTGCCGACATTTATGTTGCTTATCAACTGGTCCATGCTGATATTCTTTGGCCGTCCGCTGCGAATTACGTCAAAAATGTTTGAATACTGCCCCGAAACCATCTCGTTGGCCGCTGTAACAATGTACTGGCCGTTGCGATCCACAATGCTGGAATAGCCCCGTCCGTCGAAGCATGATATCCTGATCCGTTGGCGTATTTTCGCAATATCGTTGAGTACCACAACCTTCACAAATTTCCTTGAATTGTCATTGAGGACAATTGGATTGTCGCTTATGTCAAGCCCGTAGATTAGATATTCCTTTTCCTGTCCGGAATCATCATCTTCAGTTTCGTACCTTGATATAAATTTTTTCTTGCCCTCATTTTTGGCAAAAAAATTCATAATGTCATCACTGTGTGCCTGACATATCGTTGGAGTATAGGAGTACAGCACCCCTTCCTCATCAATCAGGTGAAAGTGGTCAAAATTCAAAGAATATGATTTTATCTTAAGCTCATACAAAAGGTCATCGATGCTGTCCAGCGATCGTGACTGTATGTCGAGGTAGGCTGTATTGATCATATTCCACCTGTCGGTAATGAAGTCGTTGATGGTTTTCATATCGTGGCTTGCGAGCTCGTCCATGCTTGACAAAACGATATTTGTTGTGGCGTTACTCAGCAGTTCATATGTCGCGAAAATAAATAACGTCATAAGTAAAATTATTATGACTAATGGAAACCAAAGCTTTTTGATTTTGGATTTCATTGATCGTCCTCCATGTTTGATGGATATATTGTAGATTGACCCCATTGCCTGATTTCCGGCGGAGATGAACCCGGAATCTGCTTGAAAGATAAATAAAAATATATAATATAATATAAATCGTCATTATTATATCACTTTTTTATTAACAAGTCAACTACACAGGATGAAGTTTTTTACCATGTGTGGTAAGATTTTTTACGCAAGGAAAAGGCCCCGCGGTGAAAATTTACGGAGCCTTTAAGGAGTTGATTTAGTCGGTGACTTTATTGCTTTGCTTTGGCGGTTACCTCGCTGATATCTATCTTCCAAACTGCTGTGCGTCCAAGGCTACGGCGAATAGCGTCATCAAAGCCGGCCATATTTGATGGGGCAAGCTTGCTACAGATGATTTTAAGGGCGTATATCTTTTCCGCCTCATCTGTGACCTCGCTGGCAATTCCGCGCATTACTGCGGAGCGGTACCTTGTGGTAAATTTGTCCGGTACAAGCTGAGTTGGCCCCACAAAGGATATGCACACGTTTGGACTTTTCCTCAGGCAGTCGGTTTTTTTGCCTTCCTTTGCACAGTGAAAGTACAGTCTGGTTCCGTCCCGTACCAGATTAAGGGTCACAATATATGGCTGACCCTGAGGGTCTATCATTGCCATTGAGGCGTATTCGGCCTTGTCTGCAATTTCCAACCCAAATTCGGCGGGCATTTCCCGGTCTTTTCTTCTCATATCAATCCCTCCCGAATATTTTGTTCGCAATATTTACTGTAACAAGGGCGTCCTTAGCGTAAAAGTCCGCCCCTATCTCGGCGGCGTAGCTTTCGGTAAGCACGGCTCCGCCTACCACTATGGAGCATGGAATGTTGTTCTCATGCACAGCCTTGATAGTTTTTTCCATATTGACCACGGTCGTGGTCATAAGAGCGCTGAGGCCAAGCAGCGGCGCACCGGTGGCTTTCAGCGTATCGACTATAACATTTATGTCCACATCCCGCCCAAGATCGATCACATTGTAGCCGTAGTTTTGCAGCAGTAGCTTGACAATGTTTTTGCCGATGTCGTGGATATCTCCCTTTACAGTGGCGAGAACAATGGTGCCATAGTTTTCCTCTGATACGGCGGAAAGCTCTTTTACCGCGTCAAATGCTCTTTTGGCGCTGTCAGCTCCACTCATAAGCTGCGGTAGGAATAACGTCCCCTTTTCAAACCCATCTCCTACAATGTTAAGGGCGGGTATAATGTGCAGGTTAATCAGATCAAGAGCCGGGACATAGGCCAGCATTTCCTTTGCCTTAGCGTAGGAACGTTCTTTTTGGCCCGATACTATCAGCTGGCTGAGGGAAAGCTCGGCGGCAGACGGGACGAGAGCCGGGGCATTGTTTCGGCTTTCAATATAGGCGGCGCAACCGTGATCCTCACCCTTGAGCACAGCCGTTGCTTCGGGGGTAAAGCCGTCTCGGGGAGCCATGGGATTGTAAATGGCAGAGTCCAGCCCGGCATCCGTGGCCATGCTGAGAAACGCCGCGTTGACGTTGGCTCTGTCAGGTAGGCCAAAGGAAATATTTGACACTCCCAGTACCGTTGTTACGCCTAAACTGTGCTTAATCAGTCTCAGGGCATCCAGCGTTTTCTTTGCTGCCATATCATCGGTGGCAACTGTCATTGTCAGGGCATCGATCATAATATCCTTTGGTTCAATGCCGTATTTTGATGCTTCACTAACAATTTTTGCGGCTATGGCAAGCCTTTCATCCGGGCTGTCGGGAATGCCGCCCTCGTCTAAGGTAAGGCCTACTACTACTCCGCCGTATTTCTTCACAAGAGGGAATACCGCGTCCATGACCTCCTGCTTGCCGTTGACGGAATTGACAATGGGCTTGCCGTTGTAAATGCGCATGGCGGCTTCAAGAGCCTTAGGGGAGGAACTGTCTATCTGAAGTGGCAAGTCTGTCACTGCCTGAATGCGGGGAATTATCTCCTTCATCATAGCCACCTCGTCAATGTCCGGGGAGCCTACATTTACATCGAGGGCGTGGGCCAAGGCCCCGGCCTGAGCCGACGCCTCCCCCAGAATATAGTCAAAATCTTTGTTTTTAAGGGCCTCACGGAATTTCTTCTTCCCGGTTGGATTAATTCTTTCACCAATAATAATGGGCTTGTCTCCTATTGTAAGGCTGTGGGAATAGGACGCGCAGACGCAACGGTTTTTCTTCTCGGGCGGATTAAAGGGTACATCCACACAGCTTTTCACTGCCATACGTATATGCTCCGGCGTCGTACCGCAGCAGCCGCCGATGAATTTTACTCCCAACTCGGCAAAACGGGCACAGCAACGGCCGAATTCCGTTGCGCCAACGTCGTATACGGTTTTGCCGTTTTCCACCCGTGGCAACCCCGCGTTGGGCTGAATTATAAGCGGCACAGAGGTAGCGGCCGAAAGTCTTTCGGCCAAGGGCAGTATCTGAAGTGGCCCAAGTCCGCAGTTTATACCCAGAGCATCGACCCCAAGCCCCTCAAATATAGCAGCCATGCACTCCGGATCGGCTCCGGTCAGCGCTTTGCCCCTTTCGTCAAAGGTCATCGTGGCGAACACCGGCAGGCTGCAGGCGTCCTTGCAGGCAAGTATGGCAGCCTTTGCCTCCAGCGTGTCACTCATTGTTTCGATTAGTATAAGGTCAGCTCCGGCGTTGGCTCCGGCCTTTGCCACACAGAAAAACGACCGGTAAGCTTCCTCAAAGTCCAAATTCCCTACGGGCTTAAGCAGCATACCGGTAGGTCCGATGTCAATGGCTGTCAGCCCTCCGGCGGACTTGGCGTTTTCCACAGCTGCGGATACGATTTCCTCCACGGTGTAACGGCTTTCCAGCTTAAGGGGGTTGGCGCCAAAGGTATTGGTGGTAATAATGTCAGCACCTGCATCCCGGTATTCCCGGTGTATTCTCCGGATAAGTCCGGGGTCAGTGATATTCATCTCATCGGGGACGGCTCCGGTTGACATACCACAAGACTGAAGCATGGTGCCCATGCCTCCGTCAAAGAAGTATATTTTATTCTCAAACATGTAGTTCAATCCTTACTCGTTCATCTTATGAAACTATTATACTACATTTTGCGAAAATGTCAATGCTGTGATTTTTCAGCTTGTTCGGCTGAATTTTTCGCGCGTATATTGAATAATATAGATTGAGGTGAAAGCTATGTCAAGACTAAGGCAATATATCCTTGGCTTTTTATACCGCACGGCAATATGCCTGTGTCTGCTACTTATCAGTTATATTTTTTACCGACTGTGGCCCCGCCTGTTTACCGAACTCAGGGGAAGACTTTTTTACACCGCAAATTACGGCGATGCGGTTAGCTATCTGAAAAGCGCCTTTCGGTGCCTGATGCCTCAATGAAGATAAAAGTACATCCGCTGGCGATTATGATGATCGCCTTTTTTATTTGGGACAAAAGCTTTGCCAAACTGCTGGCCTCGGTGGCGCTTCACGAGATGGGACACAGCCTTGCCGCCTTTATTGTAGGAAAGCGCGCTCAGGTGCTGACCGTAACCCCTTTTGGCTGCGCTTTGTATGTAGGGGAAATACCGGGACGATTTAGTCGAATGTTTGTATATTTTGCCGGACCTCTTGTGAGCCTTTGCCTGACGCCTGTTTTAAGCCCTCAGACGCTGTGGGTGCTGGCCTTCAATCTTCTTCCGCTGATGCCTCTGGACGGGGGCCGCATACTTGAAGCACTGGCAGGGGAGAGGACGGCTGAGATATCAGGGCCGTCAGCCCTTTTGCTGACATTGTGGTACGGATATCTCCACGGCCTTACTCCGGCGTGGGTAGTGGCGGCCCTTGTGCTGCACCGGCGATATCTTTCCTCCATACAGTTTTCAAAGATAAGACTGGCCGCAGATTCCCTGCGTGATTTGTACTAAGAAAGCGTTGAATAATTCACGCCTGCGGATTTAAACGTTCCTTGGCGTGTTTCATTGGTAAACCTCCTGTCCATGACTTGGTGCCGCTTGTCCATGGATGATATTTCTTATGTACATAGATTGTATCATTGTGTCCGGTTTTAGTTTATCACATCTACCACTTCAAAAGGCAACAAAAAGTCCCCCCAAAAAGGTGAAAATACAATCTCTAACCTTCCGGCGTAAAGCTGATTATTTCAACGGCGGAAGCCGCTGAGCCCTGCACACTGATATCCTGCGGCAGCCTGTTCCCGCTGTATATTGCGGCTATGATGCGCCGCCCGGAACCGTTGATGTCGTTAAGCTCAACGCTCACTTTGCCGGAAATCCTGCCGTCCTCTTGTTTTTCTTTCTTTCTTTTTCGTATTCTACTTTAAACTATCTTGCTTTACGCAAATACTACCTTTTAATACATCATATTTTGATCAGATTGTAAATAAGTAAAATTCCCAGCCGGTAAAAAAAGTATTGAAAATCTGTTCGTTCTGATATATAATTGTTATAACTAAACGAAAGATGTCCCCCGAGTCTCGTCTACCGACTCGGTCGGTGCTCATGCTTTGCGGAGGCGGCTCTTTCGTTTTTTGGTGGGAGTTCAATATCCCGCCATGGCGTCCCATGTGGGCTTTCAGCTATTGTTAAACGACATTTTGAAAACAAGAGAGGATAAATCATGAGCACAGTAAACATAGACCAACTTTTAAAACGGGTTCAAAAGCCCACGCGCTACAGCGGGGGCGAGCTTAACAGCGTTTTAAAAAACCCTGACGACGTTAAGATACGTTATGCCTTTGTTTTCCCTGACACTTACGAGGTGGGTATGAGCCACTTAGGTATTAAAATACTGTACCACTGCCTTAACCTCCGCCCCGACACATACTGCGAAAGGGTGTTTGCTCCGTGGATAGATATGGAGGAGGAAATGCGCAAGGCCGGAGTGCCCCTGTTTTCCATCGAGACCCGCACGCCGCTTAATATGTTTGACTTTGTGGGCGTCACGCTTCAGTACGAGATGAGTTACACAAATGTGCTTAATATGCTTGACATGGCCGGGATACCCTTGCTTTCCAAGGATCGAGGGGAGGACGCTCCCTTTGTCAATGCCGGCGGCCCTTGCGCCTACAACCCCGAGCCTATGGCCGAAATATTTGACTTTTTTACCATGGGCGAGGGCGAGGATGTAATAGATGAGCTTATGGACGCGTATATCCAATGGAAGGCCGAGGGTGGCAAGCGCATTGACTACCTAAAAAAGATCGCAAGGATAGAGGGAATATATGTTCCGTGTCTTTACGATGTGGAATACAATCCGGACGGTACGCTTAAGTCCATGACTCCTAACTGTCCCGAAGCTAAACCCCGTATCCGTAAAAGGATAATCGAAAACCTTGACAGTGTCATATTCCCGGAAAAATTCATAGTGCCATTTATGGACATTGTGCATGACCGTGTGAGCCTTGAGGTGTTCCGGGGCTGTATAAGAGGCTGCCGCTTCTGTCAGGCGGGCATGATATACCGCCCTGTGCGGGAGAAAAGCCCCGATCGCCTTGTAGATGATGCCAAGCGGCTGCTTGCATCAACAGGCTATGAGGAGATCAGCCTTTCCAGCCTGTCCACCAGCGATTACACTTGCTTTGAGGAATTGGCCGACAGGCTCCTTGACCTGACCGAAAGGGAGATGGTGGGTCTTTCCCTGCCATCTCTCCGTGTGGACAACTTCAGTCTTGCTCTTATGGAACGAGTACAGAAGGTGCGCAAAAGCGGCCTGACCTTTGCCCCAGAGGCCGGAAGCCAGCGAATGCGTGATGTTATCAACAAAAACATCACCGAGGAGGATCTTATGCGCGGCGTTTCCATGGCCTTTGACGGGGGCTGGCTGACAGTGAAGCTTTACTTTATGATGGGACTGCCCTATGAAACTGATGAGGACATCGCCGGAATCGCCCGTCTGGCGGAAAAGGTGGTAGAGTGCTACTACTCATCCCAAAAGACCAACAAAAAGCGGGCCCCCTCGGTCAATTTAAGTGTGGCGGGCTTTGTACCCAAGCCCTTTACCCCCTTCCAGTGGGCGGGTCAGAATGACATACAGCAGCTCCGCCGCAAGCAGATGCTCCTTAAGGACGAAATACACAATCGCCATGTTAAGTACAGCTATCACCAAAGTGATGTCAGTGTGCTGGAGGGAGTTTTTGCCCGCGGGGACAGGAAGCTTAACAAGGTGCTTATCCGCGCCTTTGAGCTGGGCTGCAAGCTTGACAGCTGGAACGAATGCTTTGACATGGACAAGTGGCGTCAGGCCTTTGACGACTGCGGCATAAGCATGGAATTTTACACCCGGGAGCGGAGCTATGACGAGCTGTTCCCATGGGATTTTGTGGACATAGGCGTTACCAAAGACTTCCTTATGAGAGAGAACGAAAAGGCCAAGCAGGCTGCCACAACACCCCACTGCCGTCTTAAATGCTCCGGTTGCGGCGCGGCATCGCTCTGCGCTGACGGAAAGTGCAGCGTCTACAAGGAAAAAAGCAGCCTTGCGGCCATAAGGAGGATGAGGGAGGATGTTTGATTATTATCTTATATACGAAAAAAAAGGCAACGCCAGATATATTTCCCATCTGGACTTTGTGCGTACCTACAACCGTACTATGAGGCGAGCCGGGCTTCCGGTGGCTTTTTCCGAGGGCTTTAACCCCCACCCGCTACTGGGCTTCGCCCTTCCGCTTCCGGTTTTTTACACCAGTGAATGCGAGCTGCTGGAGTTTCGGCTCAAGGAGGAGCTTGAGGAGGACGATATACTTAACCGCCTCAATGCCGTTATACCCGAAGGAATAAGGATACTGTCCGTGCGCAAGGGGAAAAGCCGCATGAAAAAACTGCGCTATGCCATGTATTACGTCTATCCGGAAAGGCTGCCTCAAAATATAGATGACTTCCTTGCCATGAAGGAGATCGTCATTGACAAAAAGACAAAAAGCGGCGTAAAGGACGCCGACATCCGCGGTGACATAAAAAGCATCGCGTTGCTCTCCGACCGTATGGAAATGGTACTCAGCGCCGGAAGCGAAAAAAACCTTAAGCCTGATGTGGTAGTTAAGGCAATGAATAAATATATTGACGGCTACCAAAGCGGGGACTGCGACTATCACCGTAAGGCCATATATGACGGCGAAATGGAAAAAATAGATTGATCGGAGAACAGAATCTATGGACGTAATAGGACATTTTAAAACAATTACACACCACAAGCTGCTTGTAATGAAGTACTGCTTCAAGGCGGGGCTGTACTGGCGGGGCCTCACGCACGACCTGTCAAAATATTCCCCCACGGAATTCATAATGGGGGCTAAATACTATCAGGGCAACCGCAGTCCCAACAACGCCGAGCGGGAAGACAGGGGCTACAGTTCAGCGTGGCTGCACCACAAAGGACGCAACAAGCACCATATAGAGTATTGGACAGATTACGCTTTAGGCAGCGAAAAAAAGATCGTGCCTGTAAAAATGCCCAATGTGTATGTGGCGGAGATGTTTTGCGACCGTATTGCGGCCAGCCGCGTGTATCAGAAGGAAAACTATACCGACGCGCACCCATACGAGTATTTTATGCAGTCCAAGGAGCAAAGCGTCATACATCCTGAAACAAAGAAGCTGCTGATAAAGCTGCTGACCATACTGAAGGACAATGGTGAGGACGCGGCATTCCGCTATATCAGGAAGGAACTTTTGGGCAAAAAAAGATGAAAACGAGAGGAAAACGAAAATGAAAAAAATTACCGCACTACTATTGTCAGTGACTATGCTGTTGTCGGTTATTCCGGCCTTTGCGGAGGACGTAATAACCCGTGAGTATGTTATTGATTGTTTCGTTGAAGCGGTAGGTGAAGAAAATCTGCCCGCCGGAGCTGTGGCGCTTGGCTCCTACGCCGACGGCAATCAGGTGTCGGCTGAGTATGCTCACAGTATGGGCCTTGCCGTGGCAAACGGCCTTATCAAGGGCTATGACGACAACACACTGCGCCCTGACGCGCCAATTACGAGACTCGAGGCTCTGCTTATACTGGGTAGGGCGTTGCCCGATGTGCCTGAGCTGCGTGGGACGACGGACTTTTACGATGTTCCTGCTTGGGCTGAGGATGAAATCGACAGGCTTTACCGCGGTGAGCTTGTAAACGGTTACGGAGACGGCAGACTTGGATCCGATGATTATATCACCGGGGAGCAGGTAGAACTTTTTGTCAGCCGTGTGGAGGCTGCCTTTGACGGACAAGTCAGTCTTAAGGATGACTTCTACACTGCGGTCAACAGTGACTATATCATAGACCACGCCCTTAAGGACGGGGAATACTGCAATTCGGTTTTTTCCGCTGTAAGTGACGAGGTTGACCGGATACTTATAGACATCAGCGAGGAGCTGGCGGACAAAGCTTCAGCCTCGCAACAGTCAGGGGAAGAGATAGAAGCCGGAAGGTTTTATACCATGGCCTTGAATGAGCAAAAAAACCAAAGCACCTCTGTTGCTGCTCTTAAAAGTTATCTGAATGACATTGACAGTGGAACCAGGCTTGGCGTTATAGGCTATATCAATGGTAGCATTGTCCGGGATATTCAGGCGCCTGTTTTGTTTGATGTATTTGTTCCGTGCAAAACCTGGGGCGAAAAAAGCTACAGAGTAATTGACGGAATTTATGTTGATTATCTGGATTCCGGTATAGAGCGGTACTACTGGGAAAAGGATGACACTGTTTATAACGCTTATCGCGACTATGTCGAAAAAATACTGACCCTTTTAGGTGTTCCTCAGTCGGAGCTTCGTGCCGGTGAGATTGCCGATATCCAGAAGGCCGTGGCTCTTGCGGAAAAAAGCTATGCTCAGTCTGTAAGGGCAGGCATATACGAGGAAGATGGGGAGCAGTACATATACGATTGGGAGGAGCTTCAGACTCTTTACGGAGACCAGTTTACCAATCCCGTTACCAATACTCTTTACGCCATAGACGATGGCACCGGTGGAATGGCCGGCAGAGACCATTATATTATCAATGATATTGCAAAGATGAACGAGGCCGTTAAGCAGCTTAAAGCGACTGACCTTGAAACGTTGAAGGCTTTGTGTAAGTTTAATCTGGTACAAAGCCTTATGCAGTTTATGCCAAAGGCCTACCGTGACGCTTATTTTGAGCTTCAGAGCGTTATCGTGGGAGGCACTGTTACCGAAACTCCTCAGGAGTACGCCGCAGACCTTACAGCCGCGCTTTATTCCGACTTGTATGAAGAAAAATTCCTTGAGCGGGCCGGAGATCTGAACACGGAATATCTAAATTCTCTCATAAGCAGCATTACAGCATCCTTCGATGAGATGTTCAGATCATGCATATGGCTCAACCCAAGCACCGTCGGCAAGGCATCCGCAAAGCTGCAAAAGATAGTAAGCCATATAGGGGAAAAGTCCTCTGAGGGTGACGACTCGGATTATCATCCAATGAAAAGTGGTGAAACAGTCCTTTCCACAATACTTAATTACGCCAAACGTTATGGGGGAAACTATTATTCCACATATATTTCGGTCAATTCTCCATCCCCATGTTATACAGTAAACGCCGAATACAGTCCTTACGATAACGAGATGTATGTTTACGCCGGATTTTTACGAGAGCCTATGTACAACCCGAACCTCTCCGAGGAAGAAAACCTTGCCGGGGTGGGCTTTGTGATCGCTCACGAAATATCCCACGCTTTTGACGAGAATGGCAGCTATTTTGACGATAAAGGCAACCTAAAGGCCTGGTGGAGCGATTCTGATTACGAAAAATTTGATGCGATATTGGATCGCCTGACAGAGTACTACAACGGCTACGAAGTCGCTCCCGGAGTAACGGTAAACGGGGTAATGACCCGTGACGAAAACATAGCGGACATTGTTGCGATGAGATGTGTCATTGATGTGGCAAAGAAAAAGAGCCTTGACCTTGACAAGGTATTCCGCACATATGCTCGGCTTTGGGCTCAGGCGTCAAATGAGGCCTACGATGTTTATTCAGCCAAGTGCGACACGCACTCACCGGCAAAGGTGAGGGTCAACGCCGTGCTCAGCTGCTTTGATGAATTTTACGAGGTTTACGGTATCACGGAGGGCGACGGTATGTTTGTGGCTCCGGAAAACAGGATAAAGATATTTTAACTAAACAAAAGATGTCCCCCGCCGTATATAGAAGAGGGGGACATCTTTCGTTTAGTTATAGAACCTTTCGCGGCCCATAGCCTTTTTACTCATATTATGTCGGAAATATTGCTCACGATCTTTTCGGCAATATAGGGCTTATTCATAGTGTAAATATGTATGCCGTCAACATCGTTGGATATCAAGTCGATTATCTGCTCGGTGGCGTAGGCTATACCGGCCTGCAGCAGAGCCGGGGGATCGGTTTGGTATTTTTCAACTATCCTTTTAAACTTGGGAGTGAGCGTAGCCCCGGAAAGGCTGCACATCCGCTGTATCTGTGACGCGTTTTGCACCGGCATGATACCGGCGAGTATGGGGACGTCAATGCCTTTGGCAACGCACCGCTCCCGGAATCTTAAAAAAGCGCTGTTGTCAAAAAACAGCTGGGATATAAGGAAGTCGCAACCGCAGTCCACCTTGTTTTTAAGGTTGCAAAGGTCAGTCTCCATGCTGTCGCACTCTACGTGTCCCTCGGGATAGCAGGCTCCCCCTATGCAGAAGTCCCCCTTTCCCTTAAGCTGCGAAATAAGCTCACAGGCATATTTGTAATGCTTTGGGTTTGGAAAGTCCTTGACGTCCGGGGGGATATCTCCCCTCATGGCCAGAATGTTTTCGATCCCTTTGGATTTTAATCTTTCCACAGCGGCTTCGATTTCGCTTTTGGTGGACGCAACGCAGGTCAAATGGGACAGAGCCGTAATTTTGTGCTTGTCCTGTATTTCTCCGGATATCTCCGCGGTAAACGCGCTTGTGCCGCCCCCGGCTCCGTATGTCACGCTGATGAAGTCGGGCTTAAGCTTTGCAAGCTCCGCAACAGCCGTTTGAACTCCTTCAAACATTTCCGTCTTTTTTGGCGGAAAAACCTCAAATGATACGTTCGTTTTTTTGTTTTTAAGCATTTCACTTATATGCATAGTCATCACCTGTAATTATTTTAACATCTTTCGCCGGGAAATGCAAGACATTTTTCCGTTTTTCACATATACTTAACCTGATACTTGCAAAAACCCCGCAAATGTGGTAAAATATCCCTAAAGACTTAAGGAAGCGGGCAGATACGCGGCTGTAATGCTGCGTCAGTGTGGAGGTAACCGGATAAGGGATTAGGTAAACAAGGAGGAGTAAGAAGTGGCTTCGCGATTTGAAATTACAGTGCCTACGTTTTTTGGAACAGAGTCCACGCTGGCCTATGAGGTCAGGGATCTGGGTTACGAGACAACGCAGGTTTCGGACGGACGGGTCAGCCTTGAGGGAGACTGGGAGGCCGTTGCCCTGCTCAACGTAAATTTGCGTTGCGGCGAGAGGGTGCTGATAAAGCTGGCAAGCTTCAGCGCGGTGGTGTTTGAGGAGCTTTTTCAGGGGGTTTACAATCTGCCGTGGGAGGAATTTATCGGTGAGTACGATGAATTCCCGGTGACGGGCAGCAGCCTCAAAAGCCAGCTTCACAGCGTTCCGGCCTGTCAGAGCATAATCAAAAAGGCCGTAGTAAACCGGCTTTCCCAGCGCTATGGCCATCAGCATTTTGAGGAGACCGGCAGCCGTCATATGATAAGATTCACTATTTTGAAGGATCAATGTACGGTTTACCTTGACACCAGCGGCGTACCCTTATACAAACGGGGCTACCGTCTCAAAGGCGTTGAAGCGCCTATGAGGGAAACGCTGGCTTTTTTCATGGTGGATGTGAGCCGTTGGAGGGGAGACAGGCCCTTCCTTGACCCGTTCTGTGGCAGCGGCACTATCCCGATTGAGGCAGCTATGTATGCCTTGAACATTGCCCCCGGACTTAAACGGCGCTTTGCCGCCGAAGGCTGGGACTGTATGGAAAAGGAACTGTGGGTCTCTGCCCGTGATGAGGCAAGGGAAAAAATTGACCTTTCCGCCGAAACTCAAATCTTTGGCTCGGACATTGATCCAAGGGCGGTGGAAACAGCCATTTCCAACGCCAAAAGAGCCGGGGTGGACAGATATATCCGCTTTTCGGTCTGCGACATGGCCAAGGCGGCTGAGTTTAAGGAAAAGGGTATCGTAATGTGCAATCCGCCCTACGGCGAAAGGCTTATGGACAAAAAGAGCTGCGAGGCTCTTTATACGGCTATGGGTCGGAAGTTCCGGCGATATAACGAGGCTGCCAAGCTGATACTCACCAGCCACGAGGAATTTGAAAAATTCTACGGAAGGCAGGCGGACAAGCGGCGCAAGCTTTACAACGGTATGCTCAAATGCTATTTGTATCAATACTTCAAAGGATAACAGATAGTGTAAAGTAGGATATGAAAAAAGGAAGAAAGAGAAAACAGACCGTCACCCTTGACAGTGATGTCGAATAAATGCTTTAAGAACTGTGTCGATGACGAGAAACTCAAAAACAGATTTGATAACATAGGGAGGCGCGATGCAATGAAAAAACTTATAACGCGGATCCTTGCCCTTGCCATGACGCTGCTGCTGGTGTCGGCCGGGACGCTTGTTTACCTTGGCTACAGGGAGTATGTGAGGGTCACCGACGAAAAAAGTCTTGACGCCGCAGCGGAGGAAATTAGGAGCAAGGAGCATTTTACCCGGCTTGATGACCTTCCCTCCCTATATCTTGACGCGGTGGTAGCCGTTGAGGACAAGCGGTTTTATGACCACAACGGCGTTGACATTATCGGCATAGGCCGAGCCATATGGGTTAATATACGGAATTGGGAGCTGAGGGAGGGCGGCAGCACCATAACCCAGCAGCTTATTAAAAATATATATTTTGAGACCGATCGCGGCCCTATACAAAAGATCGCCGAGACCTTTGGGGCGTTGGAAATGGAAAAACGGTACAGCAAAAGGGACATATTGGAGTTGTATGTAAACAACATATATTTCGGCGACGGCTATTACTGCATATATGACGCGGCCATGGGCTATTACGGCATTGAGCCCGGGGAGATGGGGGAGTATGAAAGTACTATGCTTGCCGGGGTACCCAATTCACCCTCCGCGTATTCCCCTTCAAAGAATCCGGAGCTCGCGGAGCAGCGGCGTCAGGTGGTGCTG
The DNA here is from genome assembly GCA_964442035.1 of uncultured Oscillospiraceae bacterium. GTDB lineage: Bacteria > Bacillota > Clostridia > UMGS1883 > UMGS1883 > JAFLUQ01. Next base: position 7,267 of record CAYTWZ010000016.1, on the reverse strand, counting down.
AGGCGGCTCAATAGCCAGCACAAAGATTAAGAAAGCGCTGAATAATCCACGCCTGCGGCTTAAAACGCAACTTGACGGTTGATTTCCCCGCGGCTCGGTTAAAAAAGCCCAAGATACGTCAAGTATTCATGCGTTTTTTGCCTTGCGGCGGAAAAAATTCCCTCACCAGTCAGCATTTTAGAATTGATCGGCGCTTCCTTAAATATTTGCAAAAAAATATTGAATAAACAGCTTTTTTGTGATATAATTATTTTTAATAAGGGCTGAAAGCCCGTCATGGGGCGCCATAGTGTAAGAAAGAAATTCCCACCGAAAGATGAAAGGGTGGCTGCCTTCGCGAAGCAGAAGCGCCGACTGAGACGGCAGACGAGATCCGGAGGACATCTTTCGTTTAGTTATAGCGTTTCCGGTCGTTCTGACCGGGCAAAATATGGAGGGCGGTGAAGAAATGACGGCAAAGGAATGGGTCTTTCCCGATGAAAGCAATATCACCCAAAAGGTTCGGGAGCTGTGCGAGTTTTTTGATATACCTTCTCCTGTGGCAAAGGTGATGATCAACCGTGGATTGGGAAATATACAGGATGCCGATAAATTTATCAAAAAAAGCACGGACTGTCTTCATGAACCCTTTCTCATGGCAGATATGGATAAGGCCGTCAGCCGAATCCGTTATGCTTTGGACAGTAAGGAAAAGATTACTGTTTACGGCGACTATGACGTTGACGGCATAACGTCGGTGGCCCTTATGACAAAATACCTGCGGGCAAGGGGCGCGGACGTTGATTCATATATCCCTGACCGCCAGCGGGAGGGCTACGGCGTGAATAAGATGGCTCTTGAAAAGATCGCCAAAAGTGGCACAGGGCTGGTAATTACCGTTGATACGGGGATAACTGCCGGTGAAGAGGCTGAATATGCTAAGGAGCTTGGCATTGATATGATAATAACTGACCACCACGAGTGCAAGGATGTACTCCCGGATGCGGTTGCTGTGGTAAATCCCAAACGCGGCGACTGTCATTATCCTTTCAAGGAGCTTGCGGGGGTGGGAGTGGCCTTTAAGCTTGTGTGCGCGCTGGACGGGGGCTTTGAGGATGCCCTTGGCAGATATGGGGATATCGTGGCGCTTGGGACTATAGCGGATGTAGTTTCCCTCACGGACGAAAATCGCACCATCGCCGACATTGGAATTCATAAGATGAATACAGCCCCCAACCTTGGGCTGGGGGCCATCCTTAATATTGTTGGCACCAATGCCAAATGGAACAACAGCGCCGTTGTCAGCTATTCGGTGGCTCCGCGGATTAACGCTGCGGGCAGAATGAGCAGCGCCATGATCGCGGTAGGACTATTGCTCACTGACGATCCGGAGCAGGCTCGAGTCATAGCTTTGGAGCTTGACGAGGAAAATCGCCGCCGCCAGCATGAGGAAAGCATAATTTTTGCGGAAGCCTCCGAAATGATCAAAAACATGGACTGCTTTAACAAAAAGGTGCTTGTTTTGGCCAAGCGGGGCTGGCATCATGGCATAATCGGGGTAGTAGCTTCAAGAATATGCGACAAATTCAATAAGAGTTGCATACTTATATCTATTGAGGATGACAAATGTAAAAGCAGTGGCCGAAGCGTGGAGGGGCTCAACCTGTTTGACGCCCTCAGTTCCTGCAGCGACATTCTGGAAAAGTTTGGCGGCCACGCCTATGCCGCGGGCTTCAGCGTCAAAGAGGAAAACATTCCCGAGCTGGATCGAAGACTGAATGATTTTGCCGATAGGATATTCACAAAGGAGCCTGTGCCTAAACTGTATATTGACGCCCGCATTCAGGCCGGTGACCTTAACCTTGGCACTGTACACAAGACCGAAATACTCTGCCCCTACGGAGCAGGTAACAAAACCCCTGTTTTTGCTGTAACCGAAGTGCGGATAATCGATCTGCGCGCCCTTTCCGATGGCAAGCACTGCCGCCTTTTGTGCGAAAAGGACGATGTGCGCATTGAGGCCATTGCCTTTGGCATGGGATGCATAGTCAACGAATACAGGGTCGGGGACATTGTTGATCTGGCCGGGGAAATGAATATAAATTATTACAACGGCACACAGCGGGTGCAGCTGGTGCTGGCGGACATAAGGATAAGCCGCAAGTGCCCGGGAGATATCCTTCCCTCACGTGATGACTTTGCGGATATTTACCGCTGTATAAAGAGCCGGCGGCAGCCGATATGCGCCGACGCCGCCGTGCTTGCCAATTCCATATCCCATGCGGCTCGCCGCCGTATAAAGAAGGAAAAGCTGCTTAACGCTTTGGCTGTTTTTCGAGATGTGGGAATAATAAGTCTGGGGCTTTTGGGCGACACCGTAAAGGTCGGGCTTTTGCCCAACAAGCCCGGGCAAAAGGTAAAGCTGGATTCAAGCGGCGAGTACTTGAAGATCAAGTCCGAACTGGACAATTGGAAATACTGACGTGGCATTTTCTCAGGAGGTGGCAGTATTGAAACAGGAAGAGACAAATATTGAACAGGTCATAGCGTCCATGGAGGAACATAAACGAGCCACTCCCGAGGGAGTGGAAAAAGTGCGCCGGGCATACGAGCTTTGCCGCGAGGCTCATTCCGGGCAGACGAGGCTTTCCGGAGAGCCGTATTATATCCACCCTGTCGCTGTGGCTCAGATACTGGCGAATATGGGTATGGACGCGGAAACGATTACTGCCGGTCTGCTTCATGATGTGATAGAGGACACCAAATATAATTACGACGATATAAGGAATATGTTTGGGGACGATGTGGCCCTCCTTGTGGATGGGGTCACCAAGCTGAAAAAGATCAAATACGTTTCCCGGGAGGATCAGCAGGTGGAAAACCTGCGCAAGATGTTTTTTGCTATGGCAAAGGATATCCGGGTCATACTCATCAAGCTGGCTGACCGACTTCACAATATGCGTACGTTGAAATACATGCCTCCCGAAAAGCAGCGTATTATTTCAAAGGAGACACTGGACGTGTATGCTCCCTTGGCTCATCGACTTGGTATCTCCAAGATCAAGTGCGAGCTTGAGGATCTGTCGCTAAGATATCTGGACAGCGTTGCCTTTTATGAGATAGCCGAGGGCCTTGACCAGAAAAAGGCCGAAAGGGACGCTTATGTTCAGCTTATCCGTGACACTATCGAAACAAAGATGAACGCCATGGGGATAAAAAGTCAGATAAGCGGCCGGGCAAAGCACATTTACAGTATTTTCCGGAAGATGTACAACCAGAATAAGACCCTTGACGAAATATACGACCTTTTTGCGGTGCGTATAATTGTTAACAGTGTGAGCGAGTGCTACGCTGCCCTTGGAATGGTACACGAGCAGTACAAGCCTATTCCGGGACGGTTTAAGGACTATATCGCCATGCCAAAGCCCAATATGTATCAGTCGCTGCACACTACAGTTATCGGCCCGGACGGACGTCCCTTTGAAATACAGATTCGAACTTGGGAGATGCACCGGGTGGCAGAGCAGGGTATTGCCGCTCACTGGAAGTACAAGGAAGGCGTCAACGCGTCAAACGAAAAGAACCTTGCTTGGGTGGATAAGCTTCTTGAGATACAACGTGATGCGGACAGCGATGAGGACTTTATGCGCACACTTAAAATCGATATGTTTGCGGATGAGGTTTTTGTCTTTACACCCAAGGGCAAGGTTATCAGTTTGCCGATGGGCGCTACGCCTATCGACTTTGCTTTTTATATCCATACAGCGGTGGGCTACCGCATGACCGGGGCAAAGGCCAATACAAGAATCGTCCCCCTTGATTACAAGCTTCAGAACGGCGATATTGTGGAGATACTTACCTCCTCCACGGTCAAGGGCCCAAGTCGTGACTGGCTTAAGATCGTTAAGACCAGCCAGGCGCGCAACAAGATCAACGCGTGGTTTAAAAAGGAAAACCGCGAGGAAAACATCGAGCGTGGCCGTGAGGCCATCGACCGTGAGATCAAGCGGCTTAATTATTCCAATCTTAATCTTCTCCGACCCGAATTTACGGAGCCAATGCTCCGCCGTTACGGCTTCAACACTGTGGACGAAATGTTTGCTGCCGTGGGCTATGGCGGAATAACCTCTGCAAAGATCGTTACCCGCCTTAAGGAAAGCTATAACCAGACCGTCAAGGAGGAACTCCCGGCGCCGGAGGTTCATTCCGCAAAGCCAAAGAAGCATAGCAGCAACGGTATCGAGGTAGAGGGCATCGACAATTGCCTTGTGCGGCTGTCAAAGTGCTGCAGCCCCGTTGCGGGTGACGAGATAATCGGCTTCATTACCCGGGGCAGGGGTGTCAGCGTCCACCGTAAGGACTGCGTGAATGTTCAGCCCGAAAACCTTACCGAGGAAATGCGCAACCGTATGATAAACTGCGCTTGGATCGAGCCTGAGGGTCAGTATAACTGCGACCTTCAGATCGAGGGACCGGATCGTGGCGGTCTGCTGGGCGATGTCACCAATGTTATAGGCGATGAAAAGCTGCGCCTTGTTGCTGTCAATGCCCGTACCACTAAGGAAAAAATGGGTATAATTAATATAACTGTGGAGGTAAGCGGAAAGTCCCAAATAGACGATCTTGTAAAGAAGCTTTACAGGATACCGGGGATATTTGACGTTCACAGATGCTAAGGAAACGCTGAATAATTCTAAAATGCCGATTGGCGAGGGAATTTTTCTCGCGGCAAGGCAAAAAGCGCGTGAATACTTGATGTATCTTAGGATTTTTAACTGTCAAGCGGCTTCTTAAGTCGTAGACGCGAATTATTCAGAGATTTCATAAATATACAGGAGGAGTAAACCTATGTCAAAGCCTGTTATTGCCGTTGTAGGACGGCCAAACGTAGGTAAATCAACACTTTTTAACCAAATTGCGGGAAGCCGCATTTCCATTGTAGAGGATACTCCCGGCGTGACCCGGGATCGCATATATGCCGGCGGTGAATGGTGCGGAAAAAACTTTACGATCATAGACACCGGCGGTATTGAGCCTTATTCCAAGGATATTATTCTTGAGCAGATGCGCGTTCAGGCGGAGATCGCTGTCGAGACCGCCGATGTGATCATTTTCATGGTGGACGTGCGGGAGGGCATGACTGCGGCGGATCAGGAGGTAGGGACCATGCTCCAAAAGAGCGGCAAGCCTGTTGTGCTGGTGTGTAACAAGGTGGACTCCCCCGGTCAGCCTCCTATGGAGCTGTACGAGTTTTACAATCTGGGTCTTGGGGATCCAATGCCCGTTTCCTCAATCCACAAGATGGGTATAGGGGATGTGCTGGACGAATGCGTTAAGTACTTTCCTCCCGAAAGCGATGACGATGAAAGCGACGCCGTCAAGGTAGCGGTTGTGGGCAAGCCCAACGTGGGCAAAAGCAGCCTTATCAATCGAATACTTGGGGAAAACCGGGTGATAGTTTCGGACATAGCCGGTACCACCCGTGACGCCATAGATTCGGAATATGAGCGTGACGGTCAGCGATATGTGTTTATAGACACGGCCGGTATGCGCCGCAAGTCCAAGATAGAGGACACCGTGGAGCGTTACAGCGTGATACGCTCCCTTAACGCGGTAGAGCGCAGCGATGTCTGTCTTATTATGATCGACGCCACAACCGGCGTCACCGAGCAGGACGCCAAGATCGCCGGTTATGCCCACGAGGAGGGCAAGGCCAGTATTGTTGTAGTCAACAAGTGGGACGCCATCGAAAAGGATGACAAGACCATGCGGGTCTTTACGGAGGATGTGCGTAATAAGCTAAGCTTTATGACCTATGCGCCGATGGTGTTTATTTCCGCCCTCACCGGACAGCGTGTGGGCAAAATATTTGACCTGATATCTACCGTTTCCAACCAAAATTCCATGCGTGTTCAGACCGGTGTGCTCAACGATGTGCTGTCGGACGCGGTACTTCGGGTACAGCCCCCCTCCGACAAGGGTAAGCGTCTTAAGCTTTACTACATTACTCAGGCGTCAACAAAGCCTCCCACATTTGTTGTCTTTGTCAACGACCGGGAGCTTGCCCATTTCAGCTATATCAGGTATATCGAAAATCAGATGCGCGAGGCCTTCGGACTGACGGCTACACCTATTCGGTTTATTATCCGCGAAAGGAGCAATGACAATGCACGCTAATTCCGTTTCCATGGGTGAGCTGATAGTTATGCTTATTATGGGCTATCTGATAGGTTCGTGTAATTTTGCTATAATTTTTTCTAAGCTTTTCAAAAAAGAGGATATCAGGCAAAAGGGCAGCGGGAACGCCGGGGCCACCAATGTGCTCCGTAATTACGGCAAGGCTCCGGCAGCGCTGGTGTTTGCGCTGGATCTGCTTAAGGGCGTGGCCGCGGTGGCGCTGGCTCGGCTGTTTTATCCCAATTTTGAGGTTTGCGCCTGCGTTGCGGCCTTTGGCGCTATCCTTGGCCACAACTTCCCGTGCTATTATGATTTCAGGGGAGGCAAGGGCGTTGCCACAAGCTTTGCCACGCTGCTGGTCATTTCATGGAAGGCGGCGCTTATCGCCTTGGCCGTGTTCCTTGTGGCTGTACTTATTACCCGTTATGTTTCGGTGGGGTCCATCCTTGCGAGTGTGGCCGCACCCACAGCGGCAATAGTTATGAAAAGCTCTCTGGCGGTGTGTGTGTTTACCGTCTGCGTAGGCCTTTTGTGCGTAATCAGGCACAAATCAAATATCATCAGGCTTGTCCATGGTAAGGAAAACAAGTTGGGCAAAAAACAACCAAAGCAAAAGTGATTCCGGAGGTAAGAGAATGAAAATATCAGTTATAGGCAGCGGCGGCTGGGGTACCGCGCTGGCGCTGCATTTGAGCAAGCGCGGGCATGAGGTGTGCCTTTGGAGCTACATTCCGGAGGAGAGTGCCCGGCTTGAAAAGGATCGGGAAAACAAGGAGTTTTTGCCGGGCGTACCATTTGAAAATGCGAATTTTGTGTTTACCTCCGATATAGACAAGGCGGCGGCCTTTGGGGAAATTATTGTCAGCGCCGTACCGAGCAAGGCGGCGTCAACCACGGCGGAAAAGCTCGGCAAAAACGCTGACGGAAAGATCATCGTCAATGTGTCCAAGGGCATTGATGAAACCACATTGATGCGATTGTCTCAGGTGTTTAAGGCAAAGTTGCCTCATTCCCCTGTGGCGGTGCTCAGCGGGCCAAGCCACGCCGAGGAGGTTGCCCGGGGCATACCCACCACAAATGTGGCCGCATGTGAGGATATGGAGGTCGCCAC
>CAYTWZ010000015.1:0-26748 GCA_964442035.1 uncultured Oscillospiraceae bacterium | reverse complement strand
TTAATACACACAATTGTCAAAATAAATAACTTCAAGGCTTCATCAACTACATAATCCGCATTATGTGGTTAATGGAATTCTGTATAATTCGGGCCTATGGCTTAAAACGCTGTTTTCGTTTTTCGACGGAAGTTCCTTCCTACCGCCTAAACGTTGAACAACGGCGCTATGTGCCATATTGTAAAAGCAGCTTTCCATAACGGCTGAGAAAAAAAGGCAACGACAATCAGGCCAATGCCTCGTATTTTGTCATTGGTCTTATTTATGTGCGGTTCCGTTATTGTATTTTTATTTAATTTTAACTTTTTTGATTTAATTTTATTTTTTCTATTGACTTTTGAAAAAATATTTGATAAAATGAAATCAAATTTAATACTCGTTGCGAAATATTAACCACATAATGCGGATTATGTAGTATTTCAGTATCTAATCAAGCCCAGCTCCTGAATTTGCTGCCTGTGCACTTCTCCGCTTTCTACGGTATATATCCGCGTTGTATTCACGCTTGAATGTCCCAAAATATCCGCAAGGCGCACAATGTCCTTTTGGACGGTATAATAAACTCTCGCAAACAAGTGACGAAGGTTATGAGGGAATACTTTTTCCTTCAATACTCCGGCCTTTTCGCAGAGCCTTTTCATTTCGGCCCAGATATTGCTCCTGTCAAGAGGTTTTCCTGTTTTGGTAACAAATACGGGGCCTCTTTTTATATTGTGCGTTTTTATATACTTCTTAAGTATTATACAAAGCTTCTTTGGCAGCCAAACCTTACGGCGCTTGCCTTTACAGTTGATGTTTGCCTCGCCGGACTCCACCGCTTCAACGGTTATATACCTAAGCTCCGACACCCTTATCCCCGTGGAACAAATGGTCTGCATAAGGCAGCAGAGTCTGTCGCTTTTATTTTTTGCGGCGTCAATGAGTCTTTTGTATTCCGCCTTTGTAAGCTCTTTGTCCCGCGAAGAATATATCTGCCGCTGTATTTTCAAAGCCTTGACCTTACAGTCAAACCACCCGTTGTACGAAAAAAAGCAGTTTATTGACGAGAGCGCCGCATTGACGCTTGCGGGGGCATATTTTTCCGTCAATGAGCGCTTATACTCGATAACGATTGATTTTTCTACCTGGCGCTCACCAAGCCACGTCATAAACGCACATACGTCATGTACATATTTTTCTACCGTTGATACGGATTTTTCTTCCCTTTGCAAATAGGCTTTAAAATTCCGAATCATGCTGTCTGTAATAATTTTCATTTTGAACAACTCCTTTACACAGTTAATTATACCACAAAGGGACCTTCTCATAGCCCGTCCGAAAGAAATTTTTTCCAACTTTAAAAAATATGGTTGAAAATACATTAAAATTGTTATATAATATGTGAAGAAGTTAAAGGAGGAGGATTTTTTATGATCTCATTAAAAAAACTGTTTGCGCTATCAGCCATTTGTCTGACGGCAGCGTTTCCTTTGTGCGTTCGGGCCCAGACCCCCGACTATGTAAAAGCGGACTGGAAGTTTTCACAGTCACAGGTAGCCTCGGGCTCGGTGGAGTCGGGGGCTATGACAGTCACTGACGCCTCAGGCAACGGGAACGACCTTGAAATGAGGACATACGGCAGTGATTACGCCCGCACCGCGTCCTTCACGCAGGAGAGCCTGACCGGCGGCGGCAGCATCTTCCTTAACGGGGGAATAAACGGCGCTGTGGACACAAACAGCGGCATTGACTTTGTGACCAAGAGCGGCGCGCCCATCAATTCACAAACATTCCCCAACGGCTACACTATCGAAATAATATACAAGATGCCTGACGACTGGTCAAACGCCGATCGCTGGACAAGTCTGCTTTCACGCCTTGGCAGCAGCAACGGAGCCATTGACGATGAAGGCGAGGCAGTGACAAGCGTTGTCCATGTTTCCAACTGCAAGGAGATACAGTTTATCCCCGCAAGCGCGAAAAACCAAAACAACCTTTCCTCAAACGTCTGGTCCGTTGCTATGGACAAGGCGGAAAACTGGTATTCCATTGTAATATCCTATGACAACAACACATTCAAGACCTTTATCAACGGCGCGGAGTCCTTCCGCAACATTGACTGTTCCTCCATGGCCGGTCTGTACGCCGACCCCTCTGACGGGCGCTTCCGCATAGGCGCAAGAGTAAAGAACGGAACGCCGTACCGTTTTACCCGCGGTTACATTCAGGAGATACGCATTTCGGATAAGGCTCTTGACAGACAAGACTGGCTTGTCCCCAATCCGGAGGAATACTTAGGCGAATACGGCAGCAACCGTCCCTTTGACATGCCAAAGGGCGACAGCTACAACTTTATATTCCTGCCTGATATGCAAAACGCGATAAAATTTAAAAACGATGTTATCGAAACGGCCATGAACTGGATCGTTGAAAACAAGGATGCGGCAAATATCGAGGCCGTTGTCAGCCTTGGCGACAATGTACAGGACACCTGTGATCTGACCCAATGGGAAAATGTTGCCGCCGATATGAGCATACTGCCTAAGAACGGCGTCAGGACCCTTGTACAGCCCGGCAACCATGACACAAATTACGGCGCTGACCACAACACATGGTATTTCACATCCCATTTCGGCAAGGACAGCGATTTCCAGAAGCTTGTGTCCGACTATGTGGAATGCTCGGCGCCGTCGGGCATGAGCTATGTAATGGACGTTCCGGCGGGAAGCTTCGATTACAAGGTTATTTCCATAGATATGTACGCCCTTGCCGACGGCTCCGATGTGCAGTGGCTCAGGGAGCAGCTGGAAAAATATCCGTCCAACCCCGTAATTATAGTAAGCCATGATATTCAAAATTCCTCCGACACCGAACCCAATGAAACAAAGCTAAGCGCCAACGGCAGCACCCTTTGGAACATTGTGCGTGACTACGACAACGTATTTATGATGGCGGGCGGACACAGCCACGGCTACGGTGTGCTTGAGCTGGAGAACACTTACGGCCACAAGGTTTTCAGCGTATTGGCGGATTACCAGTTCTCCTACAACGGAGGCAACGCCCTGTTCAAGTTTGCGGAATTTGACGAGGCCAACAACCGTATCCACCTGACGACCTTCTCGCCCTATGTCGCGTCCCTTGAAGCGGATAAAAAGGGCTTCTTTGACGTAAATTACATGACCGGCAAGGGTCACGATGACTATGTTGAGTTTAACTTTGCCGAAAGGCTTGGAAACCTGTCGGTGCTTACAAAAGGGGAAAACCTGATAGCGAACGGCTCCTTTGAGGAAAACACCGAAGGCTGGACAAACAATAACGCGGGGAATATAAAGGCTCTTTCCGAAGCGGGCTGGATACGTTCCACCGACTATGCCAAGGACGGCAAATACTCCCTAATGCAGAACAGCGGCGAGGGGAACGGCGGTTCGTCCGACCTTAACCTTTGCACCTTTATCCCCATTGAGGCGGGCAAAAAATACACCCTCAGCTATTGGGAATATTCAACAGTAAACCATCCGGACGACTACTGGAGAATGAGCGCCTGCGTGGTAGTAAAGGACAAGGGCGCTCTCGGAAGCGGAATAGAGCTTATGGACTGCGGCGGACGCTCATCCTGGGGCACAAATTCCGACGGACGGCGCGACGCGGCATATTATCAAGGCTGGACGCACCGCACCTACACCTTTGACACAACAAACGCCCCTGACGCAAAATACATAATGATCGCTTACGCATGGGGAGACGCGGGGACTCTTTACATTGACGATTTCTCCCTGTGTGAACTCACTGTTGAAACAGTAAAAACCGTTACCGTTACAGCTGCGGAAGCCGTAAGAGACGGGGACGCTGTAAATGTAAGCGTGACCTGTGACATTTCCGCCTGCCCTGAGGCGCTCGTTATAGCCGCCGGGTACGATGAGAACGGCAAGCTTGTTTCGGCAGGCTTCGTAAAAGACGGGGAGACAGCGCTTACCGGAAGCAATATTACTGACGTAAGAATATTCTGCTGGGAAGGCGCTGACATGAAGCCCCTGACAAGGGTAAAGGTGGCCCAATGGGAGGAAGCCTGATCCATAGTTAATAAATAATTTTCCCCTGACACACAATAAAAACAGCGCCTTACGCGGATGGATAATATCCACCGCTGCGGCGCTGTTTTTGTGTATTTACAGGTTCAGCTTTATACGTCTCATGCTTCTCTCCTCGCCAAGCACCTGCTGAACACACCATATATCCGGAGAATTGCGGCGACCGGTAAGGGCAACACGGATAACGGAGCTTACATCCCCCACATGACCCTTGTAAAGTTCGGGATTCTTCTTGTACAGCTTTGGCTGTGGCGCGTAGCCCAGCTCCTGAGCAATGCCGCGCACCTTGTCAAACCACGTGCTCTGATCGTCAGAGTGAACATAGGTTTCGGCATACCTTGTAAGTATAAGCTTACGATCCTCCTCCGAAACGTTTTCGGGGAAAGCGTCCTCCATCTTAAACAGTTCGTCAAAGAAGAAGCTGTAAAACTCCTTTGACTGCTTCCAGTGGCTGATGTCCTTGCGAGGCTTCTTGTCCCCCCGGCCAATGGATATCATACCCACGGAAAAGGCCTTGTCTCGGGTGAGAAGCTGATAATATTCCTCATCGCACTCCTTCGCCCAGTCGGTGATATAATTGTAAACTGTTTCCCCGTCAAGCCCGGCAAGGTAGTTTTTACTTACGTCGTTGAGCTTGTCGATGTCAAACAGGGAGCCGCTGGAACTCATTTTGCCGGGAGAAAATTTGAATTCATCAATGGACGCCTGAGGATTGGCCATGCGCCATTCCTCAAAATTGGAGTTAAGTACAGTCATAAGATACTCCCAGACAGCGCCGGGAAGATAGCCCTCGTTCTTGTAGTAATCAAGGGAAAGCTCCGGATCCTTACGCTTGCTGAGCTTGCGCTTGATTCCGTTGTCAATCTTCATAAGCTGGGCGGTATGGCAATATACGGGAGCCTTCCAGCCAAGAGCCTCAAACAGAGCCACATGGAAGGGCAGGGTTGCCAGCCATTCCTCACCCCGAACAACATGGGTGGTGCGCATGAGGTGGTCATCCACAACATGGGCAAAATGATAAGTGGGAATGCCGTCGCTCTTAAGCAGCACAAAGTCCATCTCGTTTACGGGCATGGAAAGCTCGCCCCGGATGGCATCCTTGATCTTGAAGTATTTGCCCTCAGGCTCAGGAGCCCGAAAACGAAGCACATATGGCGTTCCCTTTTTCAGTTCCTCCTCAATCTGCGGCAAATCCCAACGCCTGTGGGCAGCCCACTCCCCATAGTAGCCGAAGTTTGCCTTTTGCGCCTCCTGACGGGCGCGCATATCCTTAAGCTCCTCCTCAGTGCAGAAGCAGGGATACGCACGGCCAAGCTCTACCAGCTTTTTGGCGAAGCAGTGGTAAATTTCCGCCCTCCGTCGCTGAAAATACGGGCCGTAGGCACCCTTTTCCCCATCCTTGCAGGCGCCTTCGTCAAATTCTACGCCAAAATAGCGCAGCGTGTCAATGACCACGTCCACTGCGCCCTCTACCTCACGCTTGTTGTCGGTATCCTCAATGCGCAGGTAGAAAACGCCGCCGCTCTGGTGAGCAATACGCTCATCGGTTATCGCTCCAAACAAATTTCCCAGATGAATAAAACCGGTTGGGGATGGCCCCAGACGGGTCACCCGCGCCCCCTGAGGAAGATTTCGGGGAGGATAAAGCGCCTCGTAGTACTCCGGACTTTTGTCAACATCGGGGAAAAGTAGCTGAGCAAGCTTTTTGTTATCCATAATAAAATCTCCTTATGAGTTAATTCTGTTTCCATTTATATAGACCGCCGTGACCTTAGCGTCAAAGTCCAGCGGGAAACGGTCAAATACGGCAATATCGGCGTCCTTGCCAACGACAATGGATCCCACTCTGTCCTCTATGCCGCAAAGACGCGCAGGGTTTATTGTCACGGCCTCAAGCGCCGCCATTTTGTCCATGCCCTCCCGCACTGCCATAGCTGCGCAAAGAGGAAGATATTTTTCGGGAGTTTCGGGATGATCTGTGATTATCGCCACAGTAAGCCCCGCGTCATAAAGCGCCTTGACGGTTTTGCAACTTAGGTTGAAAAGCTCGGGCTTACTCCGATCCGAGATGCAGGGGCCTACGCAGACACCAACCCCCTCGTTTTTGAGGATATCGGCTATGAGGTGACCGTCGGTGCAGTGCTCAATAGTCATTTTAAGATCAAATTCCTTGGCTATGCGCAGGGCTGTAAAAATATCGTCAGCCCGGTGGGCGTGGGCCTTAACGATAAGACTGCCCTCAAGACAGGGCCGCAGACACTCGGACTTAAAGTCAAATTCCGGCTCCTCCTCGTTCATGTAGCGCCTTGCCTTCATCAGACTTTCCCGGATAATTGCCGCCGTACCCATGCGGGTAGCGGGGAACTGCTTTTTTTCCCCGTAAACGCCCTTTGGGTTTTCCCCAAAAGCAAACTTCATGGCCGCGCTTTCCCGTATTACCATGTCGTCAATACGCCGTCCGAAGGTTTTGACCGCGGCAAAAACACCGCCTATGGGGTTGGCGCTACCGGGGCCGGTGACAACGGCAGTAATTCCCGCCGCTGCCGCCTCAGCAAAGGCACGATCCATGGGGTTGATCGCATCTATGGCCCGGAGCTGGGGAGTTACGGGATCGGTATCCTCGTTGCCGTCAGAGCCTTCATCCCCCATGCTGTCCTCCCACATTCCTATATGGGAATGGGCGTCCACAAGGCCCGGCACGATATACCCTCCCCGGGCATCATCCATGGCCTCAGCCTCAGGACAGTCAGCCATATCTCCAACGGCGATTATGCGGCCGTTTTCCATTGCAACAAAACCGTTTTCAAAGGTCCGGCCCTCCATTGTGAGGATTTGGCCGTTTTTTATTATTTTCATAACGCTCCCTACCTTAAATCTGATTGGCGGCCACAGCGCCGTCACACGCCGCGGTCACTATCTGACGGAGGGGCTTTTTACGGATATCTCCCACGGCGTAAACGCCGGGGACAGAAGTACGCATACATTCATCCGTAACAACATAGCCGTCCTCCATATTAAGCTGACCTTCCAAAAGAGATGTGCTTGGCTTGATACCTACAGCCACAAAGGCGGCGGAAAGAACCAGCGTCCGTCCGTCTGTCAGGGTAAGGCCGGTAAGGACACCGTTCTCACCTTTGAATTCCCTGACCTGAGCATTGGGAATAAACTCAACATTGGGCAGAGTGATACGCTTCATGGCAGCATCGCCGCCCCGCAAGGTGTCCCTCCGATGTATGAGGTACACCCTTTTGCAGATGCGGCTGAGGTATTCGCAGTCATGAACAGCAGTATCTCCGCCGCCAATGACCGCGACAGTCCCGTTCTTGAAAAAACCGCCGTCACACACGGCGCAGTAGCTCACTCCCGCGCCCCGGTATACATCCTCGCCCGGTGCGCCCAAGGGGCGAGGCGTGGCTCCCATGGCAAGGATAATGCTTTTGGTCCGATAAGAGCCCTTGCGGGTAACTACAGTCTTGTTGGCAAGATCAATTGCTTTGACCCGCTCACGCTTAAGCTCCGCGCCGTTTTTTTCCGCCTGAGACATCATAAGGGAGGACAGCGCTTCACCGCTCACTCCATCAGGGAATGCGGGATAATTTTGTATTTCACCGGTGAGGGCCATTTGACCCCCATAGGCTCCGCCCTCTAACAAGAGGGCGGACTTGCCGGCGCGGCCGCAGTAAATCGCCGCCGTAAGTCCTCCCGGTCCTCCGCCTACAATAATTACATCATACACTTTGCTTTACTCCATTCTACTTAAGAAGCTCCTCAGCATTTTCAGTAAACTCAAACCGCCCCATATCCATATGGTAGATAAGCGTAGGCTTAGCCTTGATAAAGAACTCCTTGTCAAGATCAGCGTCACTGTCGTCAAAATCCGACGCAAAAATAAATTTGTGGTACATTGTATATATCTTCTGCTTGGTGAGCTTCTCCTTGGAGAAGCCGTTCATCTCGCAGTATTCCATGGCAAGCAGACGTACAGCATTGGTAAGCTGAGTCTCCCGGGTCATTGCCTCGGTATAGACCGCAAGAAGCTTCCGGGCAAGATCCTCCGCCCCGCTGGTGCGTACGGACTTTATGACGCTCCGGCTGAAAGCGGCACGTTCCTCGGGGGTCATGCTCCTAATCTTACGAAGATAGTCGCCCATTTCCTCGCCGTTGTCAAAGGAATAGCCGTTTACGCCGTCCACCACCTGACCCTCGTTTAGAGGGTCAGTAAGAGCAAGCACCGGCAGTCCCGCGGCCATGCCCTCCAGCATCGAGATAGAGTTTGTATCCGAAAGGGATGCCGTAATATACACATCCCCCGCCGCAACATATGGGGGCATATCCTCATGGAGCACCTTGCCCACAAAGGTAACGCTGTCCTCAAGACCAAGCTGACGGGCCTGCTGCTCCAGCTCTCCCTTGACGGGGCCGTCACCAATAATCACAAGCTTGCAATGATCCTCGGGGCGCATGGCCTCCTTCCAAAAGCCAAGGAGAACATCTACGCTTTTCTCCCGGCCAAGGCGTCCCACAAATATAGCCATAGTATCATCTTCACTAATATTAAGCTCACTCCGAATTCGAGACTTTTCCTCCTCCGATACAGCTCCGGGCTGAAAGGCGTCAAGCTCGGCGGCGTTGTTAATCACGTGGACGGGGGTACGGACGCCGATCTCTTTGCAATACTGAGCCACCTTCTGGCTTGGGCCGGTAATGGCTACGGCACAGTTGGCCATCATAAGCAGGTACTGGCGGGCAAGCTTGGTGGCCGGGCGGGCCAGCAGCTTTGGGGCAATATAATAGACATACTCGTCATACATGGTGTGCATGGTATAAACCATGGGTATATTGAGGAGCTTGGCAATACGCATGCCGCTTTGCCCGAGGCTGAATTCCGTGTGAATATGGATAATATCCGGATTAAATTCCTTGATAAGATCCCGCCGATGCCGGCTGAAAGGTGAGGATATGGGATAGCCATACAGGCGCTTGCCGGTTTTGGCTCCGGGGCAGTGGAGCACGTTGTTTTCATCAATATAGTGGTGCTGGCACTCGGTGTCGCCGGTGACAATCAACACCTCGTGGCCCAGCGCGCGCAGTCCCTGAGTGAGAATTTTTATGTGGGTGATAACTCCGTTGATAAACGGCTCATAGCATTCGGTAAACATTGCTATACGCATCAATATCCCTCCTGAATATTTTGTTTCTTCACAAAGCTGTTGTTCTCCTGACTGTATATGTAACCGGAGCGCAGCATAATTGCCTGAAGCTCCTCCGGATCCTCATCCAGATCGTCGCACAGAGCGGTAAGCGACGGATAAAAATCTCTCAGCTTCATATTCAAAATACTGATAAGTATAGCTGGGTCCTTAGGCAGCATTGATATCCCTCCGATAAATAAAAATTCCGCAAAAATACAGTTACATTGATTACAGTATACCATATCCTTCCTGAAAATGTAAAGAGAGAAATTAAAAAAATGTTGATTTAGCAAAAAAACTGTAGTATAATAGAATTGAATAGTTGTAATAAGGGAGATGTCACATATGGAAGAACGT
The DNA here is from genome assembly GCA_964442035.1 of uncultured Oscillospiraceae bacterium. Classification (GTDB taxonomy): domain Bacteria; phylum Bacillota; class Clostridia; order UMGS1883; family UMGS1883; genus JAFLUQ01. The sequence goes on along the minus strand of CAYTWZ010000015.1, from coordinate 17,132 downwards.
ACTAAAACAGTAGTAAAAATAAATAATTCAGAATACACTATTGTCAGCAGCGCCCCGGAGGAATATGTGCGCAGCGTTTCGTATTACGCCGACAAAAAAATTCAGGAGATGATCGCCCATGACCGGCGGCTTTCCACATCAATGGCGGCGGTATTGGCCTGCGTAAATCTTACGGACGAGCTGTTTCAGGAAAGAAGCGAATGTGACAAGCTGAGGCAACAGGTAGTGGATCTGGCAAACGAGGCCGGAGAGAACAAGCTTGCCTTAGACAAAAAGACTGCCGAAAACACCAAACTGACTAACGAAAATCAAGCCCTTAGGATAAACATAGCCAGGCTGGAAACAGAGCTTAAGCACTCTAAAAACCAAGTATGAACAACACAAAAAACCGTTCCTTTGAGCTGCTTGCCCCGGCCGGGGATCCGGAGGCTCTGAGGGCCGCGGTACAAAACGGCGCGGACGCCGTATATATTGGGGAAAAAACCCTGAGCGCTCGAAGGAACGCAAAAAATTTTACATGGGATGAGATCCGGGAGGCCGCACAGTACTGTCATGTGAGAGGCGCGGCGCTTTATCTTGCGCTTAACACCTTGATGCATCCCGGTGAGGAGAACGGCGTGGAAAGAGCTGTAAGAGCCGCCTCCCTCAGCGGTATTGACGCCCTTATAATACAGGATCTTGCGGTTGCGGAAATAGCAAGGCGCGTCTGCCCCGATCTGCCAAGGCACGCCAGCACCCAGCTTTGCGCGCACAATGCCGCAGACGCCGCCGCGCTGACGGAGCTGGGATTTTCGCGGATAGTTTTGAGCCGAGAACTAAGCCAAAGTGAAATTGCCCGAATTTATCAAAGTACGGGCTGTGAGATCGAGGCCTTTGTACACGGAGCGTTGTGCGTCAGCTTTTCGGGTCGATGCTTGATGAGTAGCTTTATCGGAGGGAGGAGCGGCAACCGTGGCTGTTGCGCTCAGCCCTGCCGCAAGCGGTACACTGCTGAGGGGAAAAAGGGATTTTTGTTAAGCCCCAGAGACCTTTGTCTTGTGAAAAAAATACGGGAAATGAAGGACGCGGGGGTTGTCAGCTTCAAGATAGAAGGGCGGATGAAAAGCCCGGAATACGTTGCGGTGGTAACAAGGATATATCGAAAGGCCCTTGACGGGGAACCGCTGACGCAGCAGGACGAGGACGACCTGAAAAGCATATTTTCCCGTGGGGATGGCTTTACGGAAGGATATTTTTCGGGTATAAACACCCCGGAACTGATGAATTACAAAATCTCCAACGACAATATCTCCGCTTACGCACCCAAGGAGCTGCTTTCACGAGCCAAGGCCTCATTTGCGCCGGAGGCTGAAAGACCGCGAGTGAGCATAAAGATGAGCTTTGAGGCAAAATCCGGAATGCCCCTGACCCTCAAGGTCTGTGACGGCAACGGAAACACAGCTAAAGCCGAGGGAAATATTCCATCGAAGGCACAAAAAACGCCCATGACGGAAGCGAGCGTCCGGGAACGGCTTTACAAAACAGGTGGCACACCATATTTTGTGAATGACTTTGAGGCACATATGGATGAGGGACTTTTTGCTCCGGTGTCGGAGCTTAACGCCCTGCGCCGTGACTGCCTTGACAGACTGAGCCTTGCAAGGGGACAGCTGCGCCCCCTGCCAACGGGGAGCTTTGAATTCGAATACGGAATCGCGCCCAACAGCGAACAAAAAATTTACGCCTCTGTGCTCAGCTTAGACCAGCTAAAGGTTGCAACTGACGCCGACAGAATAATTATTCCCCTTGAGCTTGCGGATAAAACCGCCTTCAACGAAAAACATGCCGTAATGCTGCCCCAGATCATACTTGACGAGAAATCCGTTATGGACAGGCTGAAAAAGCTGCCGGAGGGAACAAAGGTATATTGCTCCACCATCGGGGGACTTAAGCTTATAGCTGAGGCGGGGCTTGTGCCGGTGGGCGACTTTGGGCTTAACGTTACAAATCCTGTCAGCGCCAACATACTTTCCCGCTATGTCCGGGAGCTGACCCTTTCTCCGGAGCTTAGTCTCAGGGAAATAAGGCATATTTCATCCCTAACTCCCGTCCCGGCTCAGGTCATAGCCTATGGCCGTCAAACCGTCATGGTCAGCCGGGCATGTATAATACGGGGCGCGCGTGGCAAATGTGACTGCACCCGTCCTCTGTTGCTGAGGGACAAAACCGGGGCGGAATTCCCCGTGCTTGGGGACAGGGAGACACATATTAACACAGTGCTCAACTCCCGACCCACCTTTATGGCGGATAAGCTACGGGAGCTGAAAAGCTGCGGGGCGGGGCTGAGGCTTTGCTTCACTATTGAAACGCCGAAGGAAACGGCGGAAATAATCAAAATGTACCGTTATGGCGGTAAAATGGCGGGACAGTTTACCAGAGGATACTTTATGGAAAAATAAATAAAATATGATGGAGGAAAAACATGGGTAGATTATTCGGAACCGACGGAGTTCGGGGAGTCGCAAATAAAGAGCTTACCGCGGAGCTGGCGCTTAAGGTGGGGCGTGCGGGGGCGTATGTCCTTGGGAAGGAAAAGAACGGCAGGGCAAAAATACTTATCGGAATGGACACCCGTATCAGCGGCCAGATGCTTGAAGCCGCGCTGGTAGCGGGAGTATGCAGCGTCGGCGCGGAGGTAGTGTGCGTAGGGGTAGCCCCTACACCGGCTATCGCCTATCTTACACGGACACACGGCTTTGACGCGGGCATAGTAGTATCCGCCTCACACAACAGCTACGAGTTTAACGGAATAAAATTTTTCAACTGTCAAGGCTACAAGCTGCCTGACGCCACGGAAAACGAGATCGAAAAATACATACTGGGAGAAGAAGAGTTTCCCGATATGCCCACACACGGCGGCATAGGCACAATGCGCCGTGAGGAGTATCTGGTGGATGAATACATAGACTTTGCGGTTTCTACCGTCAATGTGGATCTGAGCGGCAAGAAGATTGCCCTTGACTGCGCCAACGGCGCTTCCTCCGTTACCGGCCCAAAAGCCTTCCGCCGTATGGGCGCGGAGGTGCTTGTGATCAACAACGATCCTGACGGAACAAACATCAACAACGGCTGCGGCTCAACTCATATCGAGGGCCTGCAGAATTTCGTTGTGGACAACGGTTGCGACTTCGGCTTTGCCTTTGACGGAGACGCTGACAGAGTGCTGGCAGTGGACAACGGGGGCAGACTGATCGACGGCGATGTGATCATGGCCGTATGCGGCAATGCACTGAAGAAAAAGGGAGCCTTAAGAGGGAACACAATTGTAGCTACCATCATGAGCAATATGGGACTTTTTATAATGGGCGAAAAGAACGGCATCAACATAATAAAAACCAAGGTGGGCGACCGCTACGTGCTCGAGGAAATGCTTAAGAACGGTTACTCTCTGGGGGGAGAGCAGAGCGGCCACATCATTTTTCTGGATCACAACACCACCGGCGACGGCCTTGTCAGCGCCCTCAACTTTGCTCAGGTCGTGCAGGAAAGCGGAAAGACCGTAGACGAGCTTTGCTCCATAATAACCATACTTCCTCAGGTGCTTGAAAACGCCAAGGTAGCAAAAAGCGGTGATACCCGCTACGCAGAGGATCCGGAGATAACCGCGGAGATCGCCCGCCTTGATGCAAAGTTCAGCGACCGAGGACGTGTGCTTATCCGTCCCAGCGGCACCGAACCCCTTGTACGCGTAATGATCGAGGGTGAAAACATTGACGAAATAGCCGACGACGCAAAGGCCCTCAGGGCACTTATTGAAAAGAAGCTCGGATGAAGGATCACAGCAAATTTTTTGAATTTGAAAACTATTTTCTCCCATAGAACATCTCACTGACGAGCAGCCGGCGGAGCAAAAGCGGTGGCAGGATCAACTGACGGAGCGCGTCTATCTTTTGGATGGTTGAGCAAAGTGACAAAAAACAGCAATATTTTTTGTTGACTTTTTACAAAAACGTGTTATAATGAAAATATGAGTTGATGATCAGGTTTTCTGTGCGTTGGAAAAATTGCTGATTTTTTCGGGGGATTTTCTCCGGCGCCGGATTTAAGAGGGCAATATTGCCCCTTAATAAATAGGGAAGCGCTGAATAATCCACGCTTACGGCTTAAAACACTGCTTGACGTGGAGTTTCCCGTAGCTCGGTTAAAAAGCCCAAAATACAGCAAGTATTTATGCGCTTTTTGCCTTGCTGCGAGAAAAATTTCATCGCCAATCAGCATTTTAGAATTAATCAGTGCTTCCCTATCTCTAAGGAGTAAATGACGCGAAAATCAAGGTGTGGTTTTCGCTTTGTTTTGTGTGCACTATTACTTTAGAACAGGAGGTATTTATGGCAAAAAAGCAAAAACTGAAAATTATCCCCTTGGGGGGAGTTCAAGAGATAGGCAAAAACCTGACAGTGTTTGAATACGGCAACGAGATCATTGTCCTTGACTGTGGCATGGCCTTTCCGGATGACAATATGCCCGGTGTTGACAGCGTAATTCCCGACATGACCTATCTTTTGAATAACAAAGAAAAGGTGAAGGGTGTATTGATCACCCACGGTCATGAGGATCACATTGGGAGCATCCCCTATCTGCTACGCAGCATAAATGTTCCCGTTTACGGGACAAGGCTGACGCTGGGATTGGTGGAGCAAAAGCTCAAGGAGCACGGAATACTCAGCGTGGCAAAGCTTAACCGTATACAGGCCGGGGACATCGTAGAGCTGGGGGATAATTTTACGGTAGAATTCATCCGTGTAAACCACAGCATAAGCGATGCTGTGGGAGTAGCCATCACCACGCCGGTGGGTACGGTGGTTCACACAGGGGACTTTAAGATCGATCCCACACCAATTATGGGCAGCATGATTGACTTGGGACGCTTCGGTGAATTAGGCAAGAACGGCGTGCTGGCTCTCATGAGCGACAGCACCAACGCCGAGCGGCCGGGCTACACCATGAGCGAACGCATTGTAGGCAAAAAATTTGACGAAATATTTGCCAACACCCGGCAAAGGATATTTGTTGCGACCTTTGCGTCCAACGTGGATCGTGTCCAGCAGATCATCAACGCCGCTGTGCGCAACCGCCGGAAGGTGGCTGTCTCAGGACGCAGTATGGTAAATATTATCGAGGTAGCATCCCTATTAGGCTATCTAAAAATTCCGGAGGACACTCTCATACCCATTGATGATGTAAAAAAATATCATGATCATCAGCTTGTTATTATAACTACCGGAAGCCAAGGCGAGCCTATGAGTGCCCTGACGCGTATGGCCTATTCAGACCACCGCAAGATTGAGATTACACGGGGCGATCTGGTAATTATATCGGCTTCCCCCATTCCCGGCAACGAAAAGACCGTATCCAATGTGATTAACGAGCTTTACAAAAAAGGGGCGGACGTCATCCATCAGTCCATTACCGAGGTTCACGTTTCCGGACACGCATGTCGAGAAGAACTTAAAATAATACTCGGTCTTGTAAAGCCCAAATACTTTATACCCGTGCACGGAGAGGAGCGCCACCTCAAACGCCACGCAGAACTCGGTGCGGAAATGGGTATTGACAAGAAAAACATATTCCGCATGGAAAACGGTCAGATACTTGAAATGGATCAGTCAAGCGCAAAGGTCACCGGCTCTGTACAAAGCGGAGCTGTGCTTGTGGACGGATATGGCGTAGGAGATGTGGGCAACATCGTGCTTAAGGATCGCAAGCTTCTGGCTGAGGACGGAATAATAATGGTCGTAATGGCCATCAATAGCCGTACCAAGGCCCTTGCTTCCGGACCGGAGATTATTACTCGAGGCTTCATATATATGCGTGACAACGAAGCTATTATGGAGGAGCTGAAGCGCATTGCAACCGTCAGCGTACAAGATGCGCTTTTGTCAAAGCAGTTTGACTGGAACACTATCAAGAGCAGTGTCAAGACTGCGTTAAGCAACTGTATTTACGACGGTACGCACCGTAAGCCTATGATACTGCCTGTTATCATGGACGTGAAATAGCCGGCTGACTGTTCGCCGCGGGGGACCCTAATCCACGATGTTCAATAAGGGCTGAAAGCCCGTCATGGGGCGTTTTCGGTGGGAGATTGATCTCTCACCGAAAAACGAAAGGGTCGCCCGCCCCCGGCGGAGGGTGCCCTCTGCCGGGGGCAGCCTCTGCGAAACAGAAGCACCGACCGAGTCAGTAGACGAGACCCGGGGGACATCTTTCGTTTAGTTATTGTTCCCACCGCGTATGTCCTGTTTGCCCTGTCCGATGATGAAAATTGCCGTATCCAACGCTTTGAGCAGGAAAAGGCAAAGCATTCCGCCGCAACATACAAGATGGATGCCTGTAATTGACGCAGGGGATATTAAGGGCTGCGGTGCGGGTTCAATTATGGAAAAAATTAAGGCAATACACGTACAGTATACCGTACGGTATTGCCTTGATTTAGTTTTTTGGTTTAATCTATATCTTCCTGCATACGGATAAGGCTTGTAGCGCCGTAAATATCCTTTTCCATAGCTTCACGGCCATACTTATCGACCTCATTCTTATTCTTATCCCCATGTGTCAGACAACCCGCGCCGCCGATACATCCATTGTGGCACGCCATGCCCTCAATAAGGTTGTTGGGAAGCACATTTTTGCTTGCTCGCATAAGGGCCATGCGGCATTCCTCAATACCGTTAGCGGCAATAGGCTTGTATTCAAAGTCCGTAATGCCATGCTCCTTGATGGCCTGAGCCACGGCGTCAGCCACACCGCCGCTACGGGCAAATATGCGTCCGTAATAGGACGCGTTGTCCAAAACATCTTCCTCCATGGAAGTGATGTCAAGGCTGCGGCTGTCAAACAGGGCCTGAAGCTCTTCGAATGTCAGGGCACAGTCCACATACTCGGGAATGCGGTACTTGACCTCAGCCTTTTTAGCGGTACACGGTCCGATAAACACGATCTTGCATTCGGTATCCACGGACTTTATGTACTTGCATATTTCGCCCATGGGCGAAAGGTTGTGGGATATATTATCCACCAAGGTGGGGAACTGCTTGTGGATATAGTCCACAAAGGCGGGACAGCAGCTTGTTGTAATAAACTTTTTCTCACCGGAGCCTACCTTTTCCACAAGCTCCTTACTTTCAAGATACGCTGTCATGTCCGCGCCAAGTGCCGCCTCAACTACACTGAAGAAGCCCAGAGCCTTAATCCCCGATATCACCTGTCCAAGCTTTGCGTAGGTAAACTGACCGGCAATGGACGGAGCCACAACCGCGTAAACCTTGTATTTTTCGTTGTTTTCGCTGTCATTGATAATATTGATAGCATCGAGGATAAAGCTCTTATCCATAATTGCGCCGAATGGGCAGGCATAGGAGCATGCTCCGCATGCAATACACTTATCATTGTTGATAAGGGCGCTGTTATCCTCATCCATTGATATGGCGTTGACCTTGCAGGCATTTACACAGGGACGCTTGTAATTTGTGATAGCAACATAAGGGCAAGCTTCGGCGCACTTTCCGCATTCCACACACCTGGACTTGTCAATGACAGCACGACGGTTTTTATCAAATGTAATGGCGTCCCGACGGCATGCGTCCTGACACCTGTGAGCCAGACATCCGCGGCAGTTGTCGGTGACACTGTAGCCTCCAAGAGGGCACTCGTCACAGGCGATCTTAAGCACCTCAATAATATTGGGGTTTTTGTCGTCACCGCCCATAGCGATATTGATACGCTCGTTTACGATGGCTTTCTCCTTGTAAACGCAACAGCGCATAGTAGCTTCCTTCCCGTCCACAATGATGTCGGGAATTTCGGCGTGAACACGGTTAAGCCGACCCTCCCAGGCATAGCGGGCCACCTCACGCAGGACTCTATATTTGAGATACTGAACCTGTGTATCAAATTTTTTAATCATGAGCTTTCTCTCCTTTTTGCATGGGTAATAGTATCAGGTAAACAACGGCCAAATCCAACCTAACGGCTCAATGCGCTTGCTGATTTAACCGAAACCTTTTTAGAAGAAGCTGACCTTGATGGCCTTGCCCATCTTTTTGAGACATTCGGCAAGCTCCTCGATCAGACGGATCTTGATCGAGAACGTGATCGGAAGATCCGGGTTTTGGTGAGCGGGATTGACTGCTCGACCCGCATAGAAGTTAATGTCAGTGGCTTCCTCAAACAAAAGCCTTGCGATTTGACTGGCGGCATCCCGGCCCATGCTCCACTTGTCAAAAAGACTGTTGTCCTCAAGATAGTTCTTGGCGTATTCAAGAACCTTGCTGATGGTAATGACGCCCTCCGTAACAAGATCAACTCCGTCGATTTTGGCGGCGGGGGGTACCTCAGGATCAAGGTAATCAAGCTCCGCCCGTACTTCCTTGCCAAGGTATTTGGCGGCAAGGGACGAGGTGGTGCCTCCGCAGACAATATGGCGGCCTTCCTTTGAGAAGAACAGAGCCATCATCTTGTTTACGTCCGCCGGATCCCTTGGGGGGCCCATAAGCAGGTTGCATGGCTTGCGGCTACGCAGCTTAATGACGGAAATAGTGGTATCGTCACCGGGCTTTCCGCCGTAAAGCTCGTTGCACTGGTCAACTATAAGGCTTGAGATGCTCTTTGCGGAAAGGCCGCTTTCGTAATTGGCCTCCACAAATTCGATGATGTTTTCTCTCTGCCATCCAAAATTCATATTCATGCCCACACCGGCCCATATCGCGCCATCTGACATGGAGATAAAAACATCATCCAGCTGAAGCTGAACCTTTGATTCGTATATGGCCTTGCCTTCTACGATCTTCTTCTGCATGGGATAGTCGTAATGAACGCCGTCACGCAGAAGTATCACATAAGGATTGTCATACTGGATTATTTTTGCCTCTGAGTTGTCACTAATCTTAATTATGGTAAAGGTGGAATAAGCCACTCCCCGCTTGCTGCACACCGGCAGTGTGGATGCAATAGTAGATACGCAATCCTCAAGGGACATATCGTTGGCCACCATAGTGGAGATGATTTTACTGGTCAGCGTGGAAAGGATGTTGGCCTTAACGCCGCTACCCAGTCCGTCCGCAAGAACCATTACAGTGGAATTGTCGCCTTGGTGAATGTATTCCACCCGGTCGCCGCAAAGCTGTTCGCCGTTTTTATTGATACTGGTATAACCGAAGTCCACGCAAAGACTATTCATCTAACAACGACTCCTTAAGCTTAGTAAGCGCGATCTTCGTTTCGGCGGTGGTCTCGCCGAGAAGCGACGCGATCTCCTGTACGACTCTCATTTGCTTTTCCACTACACGGTCGGTAATTTCGATAGCCTGCTTACGCTGGCTGTCTATAGAGGAATTGACGGACTCACGCTCGGTGACATCCTTCATTATGCTGATAATGATATGATATTTTTTGTCGTAAATTATTGTCTCCTCAACATAGCGCTTGTACTCCGCAAGGTATTTTTTCTTTTCAAATACATCCTGCTCATTGGTAAGTACATTCACATAGTCAACGGGATCAAGCACACGTACCACAGGAGAGTCAAGCACATCAGCCGCATTGCGCACATTAAGTATCTGACGCGCGGCAGAGTTGATAAGCTGAATCTCCAGCGATTCGTTAAGCACAATAATTCCGTTGGGAGTATTTTTGATAATGGTATCCGAAAAGCTTTCGGCCTTTTCCATGAGGTACGGGAGACACATTGAGATCTCCGCTTTCTTCTGGTAAACTGCCACAGCCTTTTCCCGACAGGTATTATAACCGCAGCAGCCGCAATTAAGCTCCTGCTCAGGTGACGTCTTGCCCATTTGCTTAAGTATTGCCTCGATTTCCACATTGCTGGGCATGCTCTTGCGCCCGCCCTCAAAGTTGAAGATCTTAGACTTGTCGAGGACGTTTCTTTCGTCCACAGGGAAATCCTGTTTCCCGGCAAAGCGATTGATACGGTTGTTGGCTGAAACAAGAGAATTGCGCTCCATTACAGGGCCGTTTACGCAACTTCCGTGACAGGCCGACATTTCGATGAAGCAGTTAGTCAGCTTGTTTTCTTCAATATCCTTAAGGGCGTTGATGCAGGCATCAGTTCCGTCAACAGCCATATAGGTAAATTTTTCCTCATCCAGCTCCATAGTGCGGAGTATCCCTCCTGAAACAGGGAACAGCCTTGCCTTGCCCTGAAATCTCCCGTCCTCAAAGTCCGCCAGCACGATTTTTTCCTCGGCCATCCACTCGGACAGCTCCTCATATGTAAGGACGCAGTCTACAGCGTCCTTAGCCACAGTCTCGGCCTCGGCCTTTTTGGAAATGCACGGTCCGATAAACACCGTGTAGCAACCGGGATTTTCGGCCTTAAGCAACTCACAGTGAGCGTGCATGGGGGTCTTTACCTTAGCCATACAGCCAATGGCCATGGGGTAATATTTCTGAATAAGTGTGTTGACACTGTGACAGCAGGTAGATATAATCACGCTCTGCTTGCCTTCGGCCACGATTTTCTCGTACTCCTTTTTTACCACAGTAGCACCGATAGCCGTCTCCTCAACATCCGCAAATCCCAACTCCATAATAGCTGCCCTCATGGCGTCAAAGCCAATACCGTTGTAATTGGCCACAAATGACGGCGCCAGCGATGCCATCACTTTCTTGCCGGCCTTCATGGCGGCCTTGACACGCTTGACATCATTGCGTATTTTCTTGGCATCGTTGGGACAGACTACGTGGCAATGTCCGCATAGAATACACTCGTCTTCCACGATATGAGCCTGACCATCTGAAAAACGAATTGACTTAACCGGACAGCTTCTGATACATTTATAACAGTTTTTGCAGTTGGACTCGTTTAATTCCAAACAGCCTGCCATTGATTTTCCCCCTATCTGTTGGTTTATCATGATTCGGAAAATACTGCAATAGGTTCAGCGGTCTATGCTGCGCTTTTATTTTGTTATCGCCTACTTTTATCGCATTATTTTATTTCAAATGCTTCAGATACGGGGAAGTATTTCGTTTTTAAAGAAGTCCTCGGTTGTTTCGGGAGTGAGAGAGAAAAATTCGCCGTCGAGCTTTGTGCAGACTCCCTGCTCGCACTTACCCATGCAGAAAACACCCTCAAGAGTGAGCTTGTCGCCTAAGTTATTGTCGGCAATGAGCTTCTGCATTTTTTCAACTATAGCCTTTGAACCCTTAAGATGGCAGGAGCTACCGATGCAAATTGACATTTTCATAATTATTCACTTTCCTTTTCTTTCATTTCTAAATGCAGACCGGGGGCTGCATGGGCAGCCCCTCAGCCCTTCTCAATTACTCGTAATCAACAACGTTTACCCACGAAAGCAGGAATTCCCGCTCCTCGGGGTTACCCTTTACGCTCTGGGAAGCGGCAACGATGGGCATCCACTTCTGTACATACTGCTTAGCGGTGTCGCTCTTTTTGCAAAACAGGTTAAGATACTTTTCGGCAAGGTCACGTTTGCCGCCAAGGCAGAACAGAAGGTATGTTCTGGCTACGTCGGCGCTGGCGTTGCCCTGAGTAACATGGGCCCAGTCGATGATATAGGGAGTGCCGTCCTCGGCAATAATCACGTTGGATGGGTTAAAGTCGCCGTGGCAGATCTTGTTGTGCTTAGGCATGCTTTCAAGCCTTGTGTGAAGCTCATAGCGTGTGGTGGCGTCAAGGTCGGCAGCAGATATCTTGCCGTTCATCTTGTCCTTAAGCTTGTTTAGGACAGGGCACTTCTGGGAATGGATGGAGAGCTGGATATCAACGAACATATCAAGATATTCATCCTCCTTGTCTGGGTTTTCCTCCATAAGGCGGGCAAGGGTCTTGCCCTTGATATACTGAGTGATAATGGCCCACTTGCCGTCAACCTGGGTTACAGCGTAAAGAGTGGGGCAGTTTATGTCTGTTTCTTCTATTTTAGCAAGGTTAAGCGCCTCGTTAAGGATTGCGGCCTTTGAAAAGCTTTCGTCAAAAACCTTGATAGAAAGGTTCTGATTTTTGTCCCAATAAACCGTCTTGTTGTTGCGGGCGGCAACGATTTTGTTCAGATCCAAATTATTAAGATCCATTTTCTGTTCCTCCTTGAAATATAGTTATTGCAACGCTTTACGGTGAAATCACTCACCGTAGTAAGCCTTAAGATACATTTCCTTGATCTCGCTCATAAGTGGATAACGGGGGTTAGCGCCTGTGCACTGATCGTCAAAGGCCTGCTCTGTCATGGCGTCAAGATTGTCAAGGAAGTACTTTTCGTCAACTCCGTACTCCTTAATGGTGTCCTTAATGCCGACAGCCTTTTTCAACTCGTCAAGCTTGGCGATAAATCCCTCAAGCTTTTCGTTGTCGTCCTTGCCCGGGATGCCGAGGAAGTCGGCTATCTCCCCATAGCGGCGAAGGGTGTGAGGATACTGATACTGGGGGAAGGTACCCATCTTTGCGGGAACCTCAGCGGCATTGAATCGAAGCACATGATCAATCATAAGAGCGTTTGCAATACCGTGGGGAATGTGGTGGAACGCGCCCAGCTTGTGAGCCATGGAGTGGCATACGCCAAGGAACGCATTGGCAAAGGCCATACCGGCCATTGTGGACGCGTTGGCCATCTTCTCCCGGGCAACGGGGTCGTTGGGGCCGTTATTGTAGCAACGGGGAAGGTATTCAAATATTGTCTGAATGGACCGAAGCGCAAGGCCGTCAGTATAATCGGTGGCCATCATGGAAGCGTAAGCCTCAAGGTCGTGAGTCATGGCGTCAATACCGGAAGCGGAGGTAAGACCCTTGGGCATATTCATCATCATGTCTGCATCGATAACAGCCATGTCAGGCAAAAGCTCGTAGTCAGCCAAGGGGTACTTGATGCCTGTAGTCTCGTCGGTGATGACCGCAAAGGGTGTAACCTCGGAGCCTGTACCGGCGGATGTGGGGATAGCTATGAAGTAAGCCTTTTCGCCCATATGGGGGAAGGTGTAAATTCTCTTGCGGATATCGCAGAAGCGCATAGCCATATCAAGGAAGTCAACCTCGGGATGCTCGTAAAGCACCCACATGATCTTACCGGCGTCCATAGCGGAGCCGCCGCCTACGGCAATGATTACATCTGGCTGAAAGGCTGTCATGGCAGCCGCGCCTTCTTTGGCGCTGGCAAGAGAGGGATCGGGAGCAACATTGAAGAATGTGGTGTGAGTGATGCCCATTTCGTCCAGCTTGTCAGTAATATTCTTGGTGTAACCGTTATTGAAAAGGAAGGAGTCTGTTACAATGAAGGCCTTCTTCTTTCCCATAACATTTTTAAGTTCGTCAAGGGCAACGGGGATGCAACCCTTTTTGATATATACCTTTTCAGGCGCACGGAACCAAAGCATATTCTCTCTCCTCTCGGCAACGGTTTTGATATTAATAAGGTGCTTAACTCCCACGTTTTCGGAAACTGAGTTGCCGCCCCAAGAGCCACACCCAAGTGTGAGGGAGGGAGCAAGCTTGAAGTTGTACATATCACCGATACCGCCCTGAGAAGAGGGAGTGTTTACAAGTATACGGCAGGTCTTCATTCTGGCCTGGTGAGCCGCCATCTTTTCCTTTTCGGTCAGAACATTGCAGTAAAGAGACGATGTATGGCCGTATCCGCCGTCGGCTACAAGCTGCTCGGCCTTGTTGAGCGCGTCATCGAAGCTGGACGCACGGTACATAGCAAGTACGGGAGAAAGCTTTTCGTGAGCGAATTCTTCGCTGATATCTACGCTTTCAACCTCGCCGATTATGATCTTGGTAGCGGCGGGAACCTCTACCCCGGACAGAGCCGCGATCTTGGTAGCAGACTGACCTACGATCTTGGCGTTAAGAGCGCCGTTTATGATAATGGTCTTTCTGACCTTTTCGGTTTCCTCAGGGTTAAGGAAGTAGCAGCCACGCTTAGTAAACTCGGTCTTAACAGCATCATATATGCCGTCCAGAACAATAACGCTCTGCTCGGAGGCACAAATCATGCCGTTGTCAAAGGTCTTGGAATGTATAATAGAATTGACAGCAAGCACAACGTCCGCGCTGTCGTCAATGATGGTTGGAGTATTGCCCGCGCCAACACCCAGAGCCGGAGTACCGGAGGAGTAAGCGGACTTAACCATTCCGGGGCCGCCGGTAGCGAGTATGATATCAGCTTCCTTCATAAGCATATTGGTCATTTCAAGGGAAGGAATGTCGATCCAGCCGATAAGTCCTTCGGGGGCACCGGCCTTGACCGCCGCTTCAAGCACTACCTTGGCAGCAGCGATAGTGCACTGCTTTGCACGGGGATGAGGGCTGATGATGATACCGTTACGTGTCTTAAGGGAAATAAGGGTCTTAAATATAGCTGTAGAGGTAGGGTTGGTGGTGGGAATGACAGCAGCCACAACGCCGATGGGCTCGGCGATCTTTTTGATGCCGAATGCCTCGTCTTCCTCAATCACGCCACAGGTCTTAGTGTTCTTATATGCGTTGTAGATATACTCGGCGGCATAGTGGTTTTTCATGATCTTGTCTTCCACAACGCCCATACCGGTCTCCTCAACTGCCTGCTTCGCAAGAGGAATCCTCATGTTGTTAGCCGCAAGAGCAGCCGCACGGAATATAGCGTCGACCTGCTCCTGCGAATAGGTCGAGTACTCCTTCTGGGCCGCACGGACTCTGGCAATAGCCTTTTCCAGCATCTCGAGGCTATCTACGATTTCATAGTTTGTGTTAGCCATGTTCGATCTCTCCATTTCTGAATAAATATTATTAAGAAAGCACTGATTAATTCTAAATTGCTGATTGGCGAGGAAATTATTCTCGCAACAAGGCAAAAAACACATGAATACTTGCTGTATCTTGGGCTTTTTTACCGAGCTACGGAAGCTCCACGTCAAGCAGCGTTTTAAGCCGTAGGCGTGAATCACTCAACGCTTCCTTAAACAAAAAACATATTTATCAGCGGTAAACCTCATTGAAAGGTCTTTAACTATATTTTAAAGCATTCTTATGAAAAAGTCAACAAATTTATTGCTTTGACAGGCTAATTTTTTGCCAAATATTACAAAAATTCTGCTACAGCAACAGGTTCTCCCGTGTTGGCTTTATCTCGCAGAAAAGATTGTTATTTTTTTAACAATCTTCCCCAAAAAAATAAGCTTTAAAATTGCCGCTTCTTTTTTCAACTCTATTTTACACCAAATACTTATCCGTGTCAATATCGCTAATATAAAATTTTATGCCAATTTATACACAAAATTTATTTTGTTTGAACAAATGCAGCAAGGTCTCTCCCCTTTTTGATTCTTAAGATCGGGGGAACCGACACGGTCCCCCCGGCAAATCCTAACGCTTGCCCATTACGGCTTCAATGTCATCCATTGACCTGGGCGTATGTTCCGAAAGATTTTCGCAGCCGGTCTCGGTCACAAGGCAGTTGTCCTCAAGGCGGAAGCCTATGCTCCACTCCTCACAATATATTCCCACGTCCACACAGAATACCATATTTGGAACGATGGGCTTGTCCAAGGGGGCGCATACCACATCGTGAGTGTCGTAGCCCACATGGTGAGCTCCTCCGTGCCAGATGTACTTTCCAACATCCTCATACCTGTCACAAAGACCGATAGAACGGAGCTGTTCAAAATTAAACCGACGCACGGTTTTGTCAACATCTCCCATAAGCATACCGGGCTTGATTATGCTGAACATATAATTTGAGGTGTTATATGCACACTGATATAAAAGCCGCTGTTTTTCGCTGTATTTTCCGTTTACGGGCCATCCGCGGGAAACATCGGTTCCCTCATTGTCCCACACCGCGCCCACATCGTTAAGCACCATATCCCCGTCCATTGCCTGACCGCGATAGTCGTAATAGTGGATGCAAAAATTATTTTTTCCGGCGCTGATTATAGGCGGGAACATGGGGCTGAGCACACCGTGCTGAGCCAAGGTGTAGTCCCATACGGCCTTGTACTGATACTCGTACATACCGGGGCGGGAGGCCTTCATCATAGCGGTGATGCCTTCCGCAGTGATCAACTGGGCCTTGCGCATAGCTTCGATTTCACAGGGCTTTTTAATGGTACGAAGCGCCTTGATATGAGGATGGAGATTGAATATCCTCAAGAAGGGGAACCGCTCCGCCGCGTTTTTGGCAAGCTCATAGGCAGAGCTGTCCGCCTCGTTCAAATCCAGCTTGTCCATGTCAAGATACAGGTTCTCGTAGCTGCCGCTGTCTGCCAGCCGTTTAAATACTGCGTCAAACTCATCAACATAGCGGCAATTGGCTATGCCGCATTTTTCCAGCACCTCGTCCGCCTTGATTCTGCTTCCGGTCCAGCGCTCAGCGTGGGCATCCGGGGGAAGTATAAACATGGTTTCCTTGACGCTTCCCTGATCGATCTGGATCAGAAGCGCAAGACCCTGCCTCTCTACCCCGGTAAAATATACAAAGCTCCGGTCAGCGAAGAACGGATAGTATTCGTCGGCTGTTTTGCGAGGAGCCTTTCCGCTGAAAAGCACCGCAATGCTTCCGGCAGGAAGCCTTTGGTACAAGCTCTGACGGTTTTCAATGTGAAATTTTGCTTCCATATGTTATTTTCAGTCCTCCAATTCCAATGTCTTAATTCCGTCAAGGAACACCTCGTCTGCCTCGTCCCCTATGTCCTGAGGACGAAGATATGTCACAATGTAAGCGGTTTCCCCGTCAAGGTATGTTATCTGGGTAATGTCAGACTTATCAAGGGCGTACTCCGCAGTATATGCGTCCATCCCGCCCAATTTCCCCTTGGTGTAATCCTCAACAGTTATATCATAGCCCATAGCGTCCATGGCCTGTGTAAACTGTTTCCTGTCATCGCAGATCGTGGCCTGATCTGCCGGCATAGATGCCACAGTGACACTGCAGCCCTCGTACTGAGCCGACAGCCCGGTGATCTCCGAGTCTACGGTCTGACATTCCTCCGGCAGAGAAATCGTATATCCCTCTGCCGAAAAGCTCTTGAGCTTTCCGCTGAGGGTAACTTCACCTTTTCCCCCGCTACATGCCGCCAAGGAAAGCGTAAGTAGCGCAAGAATAAATATCTTTTTCATATGCTTTTTCCTCCGTAAATTTATT
>CAYTWZ010000014.1:0-27520 GCA_964442035.1 uncultured Oscillospiraceae bacterium | reverse complement strand
TCCATACACATATGAACATAAAAAGTAGGAAAAGGGCTTGATTTTTGTGTCGGCATATGATAGAATTAATATTAATTTATATACTTAATATTTGAAACTTATATTTAATTTATATATATTTTTTGATGAAAGGATGATTCCAAATGCCCAAACTGACCTTCCGCGGCGGCGTCCACCCGAAAGACGACAAGGAGCACACCTGCTTTAAGGAAATACGGGAGCTGGAGCTTCCCGAAACGCTGGTGTTTCCATTGTCTCAGCATATAGGCGCCCCCTGCGAGCCGTTAGTAAAAAAAGGTGACAGGGTGCTGAAAGGAATGAAAATCGCTGACAGCGCTGCATTTGTCAGTGCGCCCATACACTCCTCTGTTTCCGGAACGGTAACTGCCATTGAGCCCCGTCCCGTTTCAAACGGTCAGATGGTTAACTCAATTGTAGTAAAGAATGATTTTGAAGATGAAGAGGATCCCTCCATTGCTCCCCTTGACTACAAAACGGTGAAGCCCGAGGACATCCCCGGCATTATACGCGAGGCCGGAGTGGTAGGTATGGGCGGAGCCACTTTTCCTACCCATGTAAAGCTGAACCCTGCCCCGGACAAAAAAATCGATACAGTCATTGTAAACGGAGCCGAATGTGAGCCGTACCTGACCAGCGATCATCGCGTAATGCTGGAAACTCCCGACGAGGTAATCACCGGGCTGAAAATCATACTCTACCGCTTTGGCATAAACAACGGCCACATCGCCATTGAGGAAAACAAGCCCGACGCCATCGAGCTTTTTGAAAAGCTGTGCGTAAAAGAGGGCATAACCGTGGATACCCTGAAGAAAAAATACCCTCAGGGCGGCGAAAAGCAGTTGATCTACGCTGTCACCAAGCGAAAAGTTCCATTGGGCGGACTTCCCGCCGATGTGGGAACGGTAGTAGTCAATATTGACACCTGTACCGCCATTGCCCGCCGCTTTATGTACGGGACTCCCCTTATACGCCGAATCGTGACTCTTGTAGGCGGTGCAATTGAGAATCCATGCAACTACCGAGTAAGGATAGGCACCCCCGTCGACTTCATTATCGAAAAGGCAGGGGGCTTCAAGGAAGAGCCTAAAAAGGTCATTATGGGCGGACCCATGATGGGGCCTGCGCAGTTCAGGCTGGACGTACCCATCATCAAAGGAAGCAGTGCCATACTGTGTCTAACCGAAAAGGAAGCGGAGCTTCCCGAGGAGGGACCATGCCTTCGGTGCGGGAAGTGCGTGGAGCACTGTCCCATGGGACTGATGCCCCTATACATATCCCAGTTCAGCCGTATGGGAGATTACGACAGTTGTGAGAAGTACAACATTACTGCCTGCATAGAATGCGGCTGCTGCAGCTTTGAATGTCCCGCAAAGCGTCATCTTGTGCAGGACATCCGTCAGGGCAAGCAGCAGGTGATGAGCATCATACGCGGAAGGGAAGCCGCGCAGAAGGAGGGTAAATAATGGAGAACAAGCTTACGGTATCATCCTCCCCCCATATACGGGGGCGGGAAACAATTGCCGATACAATGTTAGATGTAATTCTGGCGCTTATGCCGGCGGCATTTGCCTCGGTGTTCTTATTCGGTCAAAGGGCATTGGCAGTGATCCTCGTTTCCGTGATAAGCTGTGTAGGCTTTGAAGCCCTTTATGAGCTGATTGCCCGAAAAAAGCTGACGATTAATGATTTTAGCGCTGTAGTGACGGGCATGTTGCTGGCGTTTACACTGCCTCCTACAACTCCTTACCCTATGGTCATTATAGGAGCATTTGTTGCCATAGTAATAACCAAGCAACTGTTCGGCGGCCTTGGTCAAAACTTCATGAACCCGGCGCTCATCGGCCGCGCGTTTCTGCTGGCGGCGTTTCCCACACATATAACCACATGGGTAGCGGACAGAGTGGACATCTTCGGCGCCGCCGACGCGGTATCCTCCGCCACTCCCCTATCCACCGAATATGGCGAAAAGCTGCCATCCGCTTTTGAAATGTTCCTTGGCTTTGTACGGGGGCAGGGCGGCGAATGGTCACCGATAGGCGGTTCTCTTGGCGAGACCTGTGCCCTTGCGCTTCTGCTGGGCGGGGCTTACCTTGTTATCCGCCATGTCATCAGTCCACGTATCCCGCTGGCATACATATTGACCGTAGCGGTAATGAGTTTTGTTCCCGGTAAAAATCCGGCATTTCAAGGGCATCCGGTGCTGTCAGTGCTCAGCGGCGGAGTAATGCTGGGAGCCATATTTATGGCAACAGACTATACCACCTCACCTACAACAAAAAAGGGTCAAATCATTTACGGCGTGGGTTGCGGACTTATAACAAGCGTTATCCGCCTTGTGGGAGGATATCCCGAGGGCGTTACCTATGCTATACTGCTGATGAATGTACTTACTCCGCTGCTTGACCAGTGGACGAAGCCTAAGGTTTTTGGGGAGGTAAAAGCAAAATGAAGGATTTTATAAAGCTGGCAGGGACCCTGTGCATAATTACTTTCCTGGCTGCTGCCACACTTGGGGGAGTAAACGCTATGACTAAGGATCGTATTGCCGAAAACAAGATAAAAGCACAAAACGAAGCAATGAACAAGATACTTTCTCAGGCCGAAAGCTTTAACGAGCTAAATGACGGCATATTTGAGGGAGTGTCCGGCGGCGAAACAGTGGGCTACTGCGTCACTGCGGCACCGTCAGGCTATGGCGGAGAGCTTTCACTAATGATAGGTATTGACCCAAAGGGCGTAATGACCGGGCTTGAGGTACTCAGCCATTCAGAAACCGCCGGACTCGGAGCCAACTGTACTAAGGATAGCTTCAAGGCTCAGTTTCCCGGCAAAGAATATCCCGTCACTGTGTTTAAGGGAGCCACATCGAAAGCAAACGAGATATCAGCTATTACCGGCGCTACAATAACCTCTCGGGCTGTTGCGGACGGAGTAAATCAGGCCTACGAAAAGCTTGAAAAAGCCGGACTTCTCATGGAAGGAGGCGCAGAATAATGTGGAAAACCTTTAAAAACGGACTTATTGATGAAAACCCCACCTTTGTGCAGCTTATCGGTATGTGCCCCACACTTGCGGTAACCACATCTCTTGTAAACGGTATAGGCATGGGCTTAAGCGCAACTTTGGTATTGATATTCAGCAATGTGGTTATATCCCTTATCCGCAAGCTGATACCTTCAAAGGTTCGCATTGCCTGTTACATAGCGGTCATTGCCACATTTGTGACCATGATCGATCTGCTGCTTCAGGCCTACTTTCCGTCACTTAGCGACTCCTTGGGACTGTTTATACCTTTGATCGTTGTCAACTGCATCATCTTCGCCCGGGCGGAAGCCTTTGCCTCCAAAAACGGCGTGGTAAAAAGCGCGATCGACGGTCTCGGCATGGGACTGGGCTTTACAGTAGCACTGTCGATTATATCCGCTGTCCGGGAGATATTGGGTAGCGGAACTATCCTCGGAATTTCCATCGGTCTTTCCACCCCTGCCACCGTTATGATACTTCCGCCGGGTGGTTTCCTCACACTGGGGCTTATCTTAGGTATCATAAACATAATCCGTGAGAAAAGAGGTAAAAGGTCATGATCATGAAACTTATCGCAATATCCCTGACGGCCATATTTGTCCAAAACTTTGTGCTTGTAAAATTCTTAGGCATATGCCCGTTTTTGGGTGTTTCTCAAAAGGTGGATACAGCCCTTGGCATGGGCATGGCGGTCACTTTTGTTATGACGCTTGCCTCCATCATGACATACCTGTGCCAAAAATTCATCCTTGTGCCACTCAATATTGAGTATATGCAGACCATAGCCTTTATTGTCATAATTGCGGCGCTGGTGCAGTTTGTGGAAATGTTTCTGCAAAAATCCATTCCCTCACTTTACAGCGCACTGGGAATTTACCTGCCGCTTATAACCACTAACTGCGCGGTGCTTGGCGTTACACTGCTCAATGTGCAAAATCAGGATTACGGACTTATCGAATGCATAGTCAACGGTTTTTCCTCGGGAATAGGCTTTCTTGTGGCTATAGTACTGTTTGCCGGAGTGCGAGAGAGACTGCGCTTTTCAAACATACCAAAGGCATTTCAGGGCTTTCCTATCGCCCTTATAAGCGCTTCTCTGCTGGCGCTGGCGTTTTTGGGCTTTTCCGGAATGAAGTTTGACTTTTAGGCGGAGAAAGGAGATAAATTATGAACGAAATAATCTTTCCCGCCCTTGCCATGGGCGGCATAGGTCTGGGACTTGGCGCGGTGCTGGCCGGAGCCTCAAAAATATTTTACGTAAAAACAGACGAAAGGGTAGAACAGATCACTCAGTGTCTTTCCGGCGCCAACTGCGGTGGTTGCGGCTATGCCGGCTGCGGAGCCTACGCCGCGGCAATTGTAAATGACGGTGCGCCCATAACCTGCTGCAGTGCCGGCGGTCAGGCCGCTGCTGATGCCATTGCCAAAATAATGGGCGTAGAATCCGCTGTGGTAGAGCCGGTACGCGCGGTGGTGATGTGCTCCGGCTACAGCGAAAACGCTCCCGACAAATACGACTACTACGGCATAACCGACTGTCTTGCGGTGTCAAAGCTTCAGGGCGGAGGTCAGAAAGGATGCAGCTACGGCTGTCTTGGCTTTGGGAGGTGTGTTCAGGCCTGCTCGGAGGGTGGAGTTTCCGTCATAGACGGTGTCGCCCACATAAACACCGATATGTGTGTTGGCTGTGGCTCCTGCAAAAAAGCCTGTCCCAAAAATATTATTGAGCTCATCCCCGTGAAGAATAAAGTTTACGTAAAATGCAAATCCTGTGACAAGGGACCCGCCATGAAGCAGAAATGCTCCGTAGGCTGCATAGGATGTAAGATGTGTGAAAAGGCTTGCCCAACAGGAGCCATCACCGTCAAAAACAACTTGGCGTGCATAGACTACGCCATATGTACAAGCTGCGGCCTTTGCGCGGAAAAATGTCCCCGTAAAATTATTATCAACGAAAACGCAAAGGCGGCGCTGGGCGAATAAAAATGTCAGATCCTCCTTTGCGTATTCAAAGGAGGATTTATGCACAGAGGCAAAGTTGTTATCGTAGGAGCCGGAGCCGTAGGATCCACATGCGCCTACACCCTGATGCTTAAGGGGATATTCAGTGAGATTGCCCTTATCGACATCAACAAGAGCAAGGCCGAGGGTGACGCCCTTGACATGAACCACGGCCTTTGTTTTACCAAGTCGGTAAAAATCACTGCCGGAGGATATGAGGAATGTAAAGACGCGGACATGATCATTATCACCGCCGGCGCCGCTCAAGAGCCGGGAGAAACCCGGCTTTCGCTACTGAAGAGCAACAAAAAAATTTTTGAAAGTATAGTAGGTAGCATTGTGGAAAATGCTACCCACCACCCCATCATACTTGTGGTATCAAATCCCGTGGATATATTGACCTATGTCACCTACCGGCTTTCCGGCTGGGAAAAGGGAAGGGTGATCGGTAGCGGGACAGTGCTTGACACCTCAAGGCTTAAGTATATGCTGAGCCTTCACACCGGCCTTGACGCCAAAAGCATCCACACCTATATTGTGGGCGAACACGGGGACAGCGAAGTAGCGGCATGGAGTCAGACCCGTATAGCGGGTCTGAGCCTTGACAGCTACTGCGAGACCGGGGACTGTGGCCTGAAAAGCGAACGTTCACTGCTTGAGGACGTACGTGGAGCCGCCTATGAGATAATAGAAAAGAAGGGCGCCACCTATTATGCCATTGCTTTGGCCGTAGCAAGAATAGCCGAGGCCATAGTAAACAACGAAAAAAGCATACTCACGGTTTCCAGCGTCCTTGAGGGAGAATACGGCTTTGAAAACCTTGCGCTTTCCGTCCCCACAGTAGTAGGCGGAAAAGGCGTTGAAGGAATAATCGAGGCCTCATTCAACGATGAGGAGACCGCCGC
The DNA here is from genome assembly GCA_964442035.1 of uncultured Oscillospiraceae bacterium. GTDB lineage: Bacteria > Bacillota > Clostridia > UMGS1883 > UMGS1883 > JAFLUQ01. The sequence continues at coordinate 21,569 of CAYTWZ010000014.1, read as the reverse complement.
CCTCAGCCGCAGCGCCAAAACCATTGCCGCTGAGATCGACGAACTGGAGCTTGGACCCATTAAATTTGAAGTAACTGTTTAGCTTATCCGGAAAGGGACGATATATATGCCAACAAAAGCATCCAAGGCAACCAGAGTTTTGTTTGTAGGCGCGGCCTACGCGCTGATTTACGCTCTGTTGCAGACTGTTATGATGATTGCCACAGGCATGATTGGCATATATTTCAGCAAGCCTTTCAGCGCTTACGAAGCAGAAATCGTGTTTAGCGAAACGGCTTTAAAGTATATTTTCGTCAGCACAATAGCGGCTATGTACGCCGCCCTTGTGCTTTACATAGCCTTAGGCAGACTGCGGGAACGCAGCATAAACGATGACATACGCTTTGGCGCACTTAGCTCAAAGCTCATTCTTTCGGCGATACTTACCGCCTTTGGATGCAGACTGGGAGTTTGCGTATATACTGTTCTGGCGGAAAAGATCCCGGTGCTTTATGAATCTGTGGAAAACAGTCTCGATTATGGGGAAAGCTTGTCAACGCCGGGGCTGATAAAGCTGTATTTTTACGCATCCATGATCGCTGCTCCCATATTTGAGGAGATACTGTTCAGGGGCTTTATCCAAAGTGAGCTTATGCGCGGCTTCAGACCGGCGGGAGCGATCTTTTTCAGCGCACTGATTTTTGCTCTGGCTCATGGAGTACTGTTTCAGTCATTGTTTACGTTTTTTGTAGGGCTTATGCTGGGATGGTTCTATTACAAGACGCAAAACCTTTTTGTAACCATGATAATACACATTGCTTTTAATGTTTCGTCCATTATAACCCTATTTTTTGACAATACCGATCCGCTCACCTTGATAGTTTTCTCCGTTATAGCGCTCGCGCTGATAGTTGCCGGTGTAATTACGCTAAGGCATAGCTTAAAAGAACGTTTTTCTGCAAATCAATGACGCTTTCTATGTCTGATATACGGAAATTCCCCTACAATGAAATTCGCCGGCGTTTCTTCAACAAATTCGCATAAAACTGCCTCCTCATGCATAAGTATTATTGAATTATGCAAAAGGAGGCTCTTTTTATTATGGAATTAAAAACCGAAACCGCAACTCTTGAAATCAGCAGTGAGGTCTGCCGAAGTGAGAACAGCTTCAGCGCCGAGAGCGACCTGATCGTTCCCGACAATATGCCCGATATACTCAGCATTCTACAGATTTCTGCCAATGCCGCCACCTCTTCATGTGATCCCCAAAGCGACCGAGTGCTTCTAACCGGAAAAGTGTTTTTTAACATACTGTATGTTGCGGACACCCCACGGCGAGAGGTCAGAGCCATAAACACCGGTGCCGTATTTTCCAACATTTTTTCCACCCCCGGAGTGCGGGACACGATGCCTATTGTTTCGGAGGTAAGCGTAGGCTCGATTTCATACGATTTAGCCAACTGCCGGAAGCTTTCGGTGCGTAGCGAACTGACGGGGCGGGCAACGGTCTACAGTAATTCTCAGCTGACACTGCCTATCAGCATTGAGGGAGCGGAGGTACGCACTGCTCCTGTTTCCTGCTATGTCATTAAGGCCCGGGGAATCGCTCAGGAGACTGTGACCGAAAGCTTCACTCTCTCCCCTGACAAAAAGTCTGCTTCCGAAATTCTTCGGGACGAGGTAATGGTAACAGAATACAGCATCAAAATCATCCGCAACAAGGCCATTGTCAAGGGAACGTTAGACGCATCGGTACTTTATTCCTGTGAGTCGGGCATACAGCGGGTAAAAAGCGAAATTCCCTTTACCAAGGTGGTGAATGCTGATGGTCTTGAGGAGGACATGACTGTTGACTGTTCCATTGATGTGCAGGGCTGGGAAACAGAGCTTAACGCCGATGATAATGGGGAAAAGCGCATAATCGACATAGAAACAATGCTGTACTTCACAGTCCTTGGCAAAAGCGTTCAAAGCTGCAATGCCATTATCGACGCATATTATCCGGGAGCCAAGCTGATATGCGAAAAGCAGACTGTCGCAATGAGCAATTCCGCCCCCGGAGTGGCGGAAGAGTGCGCCATAAAGGGGACGATACGCCTCCCTGACGCCATGGGCGAGATCGAAACCGTTCTGGATATCGGCGGCAGCAGCCGTATTATCAAGGTGTATAATGAGGGAGATGATGTCATTGCAGAGGGAACAGCCACAGTGAGCATACTTTTCTCTACATTAAATCCGGAAGTTCCTACTGCCAGCTATAGCTATGACATTGACTTCCGTCACACTCTCGGGTGCGCAAGACTTGACCCTTTACCCCAAATAAAGGCGGAACTTAAAAACATGAACTACAGCGTTTCCGGAGGTAATACTATTGATATAAGGGGCATGGCCTCACTTTACGCCGTAGCCTCATCCTCCTGTGAGCAGACCCTTGTGACAAAGGTGACGCTTGAAAAGGATGAGTCGGAGAAGAAGCCATCTATACTGATCAGCTACATAACTCAGGACAAAACACTGTGGGAAATAGCCAAAAGCTACAACGTGAGCCGTGCGAATCTTCTGGCAGCAAACGACATAAAAACGGAGGATGAGCTTAAAAGCCGCCGCGCCCTGGTAATACCGGGATGAGGGAGGTAGGCTACAACCGACAGGCTGCGGTAAGCTACGCCAGGCGCTGGGCTCTAAGCCGCAACCCTCAGTATTACAGCTTTGATGGCATAGGCGGCGACTGCACCGGCTTTGTGTCTCAGTCAATATACGCCGGAGCGGGAGTTATGAATTATACTCCCACTTTCGGATGGTATTACATTTCCCCCGATGACCGGGCTCCGGCATGGACAGGGGTAGAGTATTTTTACAGCTTTTTCACCTCAAATGACGGTCCCGGGCCATACGCTTCAGAGGTAAAACGCCGCGAGGCAAGGCTTGGTGACGTTGTACAGCTGGGCAATTCCGACGGAAAATTTTATCATACACTGATAATATGCGGTCTTCGCCGGGACAGAATACTGGTTTGCGCCCATTCGGAGGACGCCTTTATGCGTCCGCTGTCTTCCTACCGCAGCGCAAGAATTCGATTTTTGCACATTGAAGGAGTGAGAAGCGAAGATTAGCTCTTCGGGCACTTACGGAATTGGAATTTTTTTGTGTAATAAAAATTCAGTAAGGGCTGAAAGCCCTCATTCAGACTACTGACAGGCTCCTACGTACCATGGGGTTTGTCAGTAGTCTGTGTATCTATCCCAAATAGGGCGGATGTGTTTATTACGCGCATTTTTTCAAAAAAGCTTTCCCGTCCATATTGACTAAACTCCCGTTTTATGGTATTATAATCTGTGGCTTTCAGTGTATACTAAAACCAAAGGATTGATAATATGAACAAGACCAACGCCATGCGGCTTTTGGACAAGGCCAAAATAAAGTATATCACCAAGGAATACCCCGTTGACGAAAACGATCTCAGCGGTGTACATGTGGCTCAACAGATCGGTGAGGATCCGGCAGCCGTATTTAAAACCCTTGTTGCACGGGGCGAAAAGCGCGGGATAGTGGTGCTGTGCATCCCTGTTGCGAGGGAGATTGATCTTAAAAAGGCTGCCAAGGCCATAGGAGACAAGAAGATCGAAATGGTGCATGTAAAGGAGCTGCTTGCGCTTACAGGCTATATCAGGGGAGGCTGTAGCCCGGTGGGCATGAAAAAGAAATATCCCACGTTTTTTCACTGTTCCATTCTCGAGCAGGAGGCCATTGCGGTAAGCGCCGGTGTCCGCGGTTGCCAGATTATCACTGCCACATCCGATCTGATAAGATTCACCGAAGGTGAAACAGCCGACCTGTGCAGAGAGGAGCAATGAACATGAAGGAACTGCTTCAGCCATATATACAGAACGCTCTTTTGCTGGAAGTGATCGACCGGGCTGTCAGTCTGGTACTGTCACTGCTGATCATCCTTGTTTTGTGCAGATTTGCCAATACCGCCATCGACCGATATTCCTCCAAGCATTCCGACAACCAGCACATTGGCACCATATGTGCCCTAACTCACAGCCTGCTGAAATATACGGCGTACTTCCTGATATTTGTGCAGGTGCTGAATATCGTCTTTAAGATAAATGTTATGTCCCTTTTGGCAGCTGCCGGAGTTGTTGGTATTGCCGTGGCCTTCGGCGCTCAAAGTCTTGTAAAGGATGTAATAACAGGCATCTTCATAATCTTTGAAGGAGAATATGAGGTGGGAGACATCGTTACTATCGATGACTTCACCGGCACAGTTGACAGCATAACCCTCAGATGCACAACACTTAAAAGCTATCTCGGCGACACATACATAGTGCCAAACGGTGCGGTGGAAAAGGTGCTCAACCATCAAAAATCCCCCCATGCGGCTGTAGTACATGTGGACATAGCCTACGAAAGCGACATAAATACGGCCATCCGTGTCCTTAAGGAGTGCGGCAAAAAGGCTCGTCAGGAGTTTGGCCTGATCACAGGCGAGGTACAGGTTCCGGGAGTCGTGGCCTTGGGTCAAAGCGGGGTAACACTGCGCTGTCTAATCCCCTGCGATGGGGGTAATCAATATGACGTAGAGAGGGAAATGTTGCGCCGCATCAAATATGCCTTTGACGAAAACGGAATCGAAATTCCCTACAACAGGTTAGTTGTTATCAGCAAGGAAGGCGAAAAGAACAAATGACAAAAGGAATATCAATACTTGCACGTATCGCTCTGGTTACCGCCACCGTTATTTGGGGAGCCAGCTTTGTGATTATGAAAAACACCCTTGACGCAATGCCAAGCTTTTACCTGCTGGCTATACGCTTCACTATAGCGACAGTGGTATTGTCACTGATATTTTTGCCAAAGTTTAAAAAGCTGGACAAGGAATACCTTATCGGCGGCGGTATCATGGGGCTTTTTATATTCATGGCGTACGGACTTCAGACTGTAGGTCTGGTATATACTACTCCGGGCAAAAACGCCTTTCTCACAGCATGCTACTGCATAATCGTGCCCTTTTTGTACTGGTTTACCTCTGGTAAGCGGCCTGACGCATATAACCTTGCGGCGGCGGCTCTGTGCGTGATCGGAGTGTGGCTGGTTTCGGTAAATCCTGCCTCAGACGCGGGCATAAACCGGGGTGATGTGCTGACACTTGCCTGCAGCTTTATGTACGCCTGTCATATAATAGCGGTAAACAAGTATGGAGAGAACAAGGACATTATCCTGCTGACGATTATCCAGTTTGCCACTGCCGCAATCTGCTCTTGGATATTCGGGCTGGCGCTTGAAGACTTCCCCCAAATGATCGGTTCGGGAGCTGTAGCCTCCCTGCTGTTCTTAGGACTGATGGCCACTGCGGCAGCGCTTTTGCTCCAGAATATCGGCCAAAAATACACGCCCCCGGCCACTGCAGCTCTGCTTTTGAGCCTTGAGGCGGTATTCGGGGTGCTGTTTTCGGTAGTTTTTGCGCATGAACAGATCTCAGTACCTGTCATTCTCGGATTCGGGCTGATTTTCACTGCATTAGTCATCTCGGAAGCAAAGCCGGGCTTTGCAAGGAAGGCCGAGGAGAGAATCAAATGAAAAGTAAGCGCAAAGGCATTCTATGTATTATTTCCGCCGCGTTCTTTTTCGCGCTGATGAATACGTTCGTACGTCTGGCAGGTGATTTGCCAAGCTTCCAAAAAAGTCTGTTCCGCAACGCTGTGGCTGTGGTCTTTTCCGGGATAATACTGCTAAGAAGCGAGGAGAAATTCAAGTTCCAGCTCAAAAATCTGCCTTTTCTCATATGCAGGGCGCTCTTTGGCACTCTTGGCATATTCGGCAATTTTTACGCCATCGATCATCTGCTTTTGTCGGACTCCTCCATGCTGAATAAGCTTTCGCCGTTCTTTGCCATAATTTTTTCGTTTTTTATACTTAAAGAAAAAATAAGCTCCATCCAACTGGGAGCACTGCTCTCGGCGTTGCTGGGCTGTGCCCTTATAATTAAGCCCGGCACCTCCCTCTTTGCCGGCCAGGCCAGCATAGCGGCCATCGTCGGAGCTATGGGGGCCGGAATGGCCTACACTATTGTGCGGGTACTGAGCAAAAGGGGCGAAAGAGGGGCGTTCATTGTATTTTTCTTTTCGGCATTCAGCACCATTGTGACCGTGCCTCTGGTAATTGCAGACCACAAGGCCATGAGTGCATACCAGATACTTATGCTGCTGGGGGCGGGATTTGCCGCCTGCGGCGGACAGTTCAGCATCACGGCGGCTTACTCCAACGCCCCCGCCAAGGAAATCTCGGTATATGATTACACCCAGGTGGTTTTTGCCGCAATTATGGGCTTTGCGCTGTTCGGACAAATACCGGACATATATAGCATTATGGGCTACTGCATAATTATCGGCGTAGCCGTGCTGATGTTTTTAAAGGATGAAAAAAACGTCTCAGCTTAAAATAACGGGCTGAAGCTGGCGTCCATTAAGGGCGGCGTCCACCGCCGGAAGAAGTAGCTCCCATCTTGCCACCATAGAGGTGGACTTGCTGATTGGATCGTCCTGAGAAAAAGGTACAAAATAGACGTTTTTGCTGTTAAACAAAAGCCCGATATTCTTCGCCGATGCTCCAAGGGCATCGTTTGTAGACGGAGCAATGATAACCGGACGATGATTACGCAGCTGAGCTTTGGCGGCCATGGTCACGCTTGTGTCGGTAATGCCGCACGCCATTTTACCGATTGTGTTGCCTGTGCAGGGTGCAATAAGCAGGGCATCAAGCAGCTTTTTCGGCCCGATTGGTTCAGCCTCCGCCACGGTGGTAATCACCTTACGGCGGCATATATCCTCTATCTCCCCTACAAAATCCGCTGCCACTCCAAATCTAGTATTGGTGGTGGCGGCGTTTTGGCTCATTATGGGAATAAGCTCCACGCCGCAACCGGAGATGTTGCGCATAGCGTCAACGACCTTGCGAAAAGTGCAGAAGGATCCTGTTAAGGCAAAGCCAAGCTTTACCTGTGTCAAATCCATATCCTATTCACCCGCTTCCCGGAATATATTATAAATTGTATCTTTTATGATCTCACCGGCGGTAACAGGAGCTACCTTTCCGGGCAGACTCATAGCTCGAATCACCCGCACTCCGGCCCGAGCCGCTGCCTCAGCATCCACTCCTCCGCCGTCTCCGGCCAGATCGATAATCAGTCCGCCCACCATATTTTCAAGGGTGGGCTTTTTTATTACTATGGCCGGAACAGTATTGAATATAACATGGGCATACACAGCAGCATCCGGCAAAAGCTCATATACTGCGGGGTTGAGCCCTTCGGCTCTGATAAGGGCAAGGTCAGAGTCTCTGCGGGCAAATACCGTAGTCTGAGCTCCAAGAGCCTTAAGCAGCTTTGAAAGATACTTGCCTATACGCCCATAGCCCGTGACAACAGCTACAGCCCCGTTAAGAGTGATGGGAAGCTCCTCCATCGCTATCTGAACAGCCCCCTCCGCTGTGGGTACTGCGTTGGCCACCTCAAGCTCCTCACGGCAAAGATAATCGCAATACCTTATGCCGTAAACATCCATAAGGCCTCGAAGCTTTTCGGAAAATTTCCCTCCCAGCAAAAGCTGACGGGGGTTCATCAGCCGGAAAAGATCCTTCATAAGTATAGGTTGCAAAAGACCCGGCGCACTGACGGTTTCACCGTCAGACGAGGCCGGAAGTCCAAGGATTACAACATCGGCGCGGCTCAGGGCGGTTTTAAGCGCCATATCCTCAGTATACCGGTTCACATCAAGACCGTCGTGCTGCATGGAAACATACAGCCGATCAATACGAGCGTCACCGCCGATGATAAGAATTTTACCTGACATATATAATACGGAAACGGTTGTTAACGTTTCCTCCTCCCTTCTTTTGGAAACGCCAGTCAGCCTAAAAACAAAAGCCGGTCGCGTTTCTGCTTCTACTCTCCCTACATATTATGCATTTGAGGCTTACTTGGCACAAATATGCTCAAAACAAAACACGAGCCCAAAAGCATACGCTCGTATGCTTTTGGGCCCGCGCTGTCTATTCTATTTTATCTTACCTTATATTCTCCCCGAACCATGAATATACAGTCCCCGGCGGCATAAGCTCCCCGTCCGTCGCTTACCGGAACAATAAGCATGTGATTTGTCGGAATAGCGATATCGTCAGGCAAGTCAATCCCCGCCGTAATATCACAAAGCCCGCCCTTACTGGAGGCTACCGCAGTAGCTGCTCCCGAGCGGAGTATTATTTCCGTTCCCGCTTCTCCCACAAGGGTCTGCCCCGCCTTGATGCTCACTATCTCCAGATTGTTGGTTGCCGACCCTGTGGCCTTGCTGTCAATATACGGATAAACCACCTCGTCAATGTAGCTCTTTGTTACAAGAGGGTCATCGTCAGTGCCGGGGCTGGCTGCCGATGATGCAAATGTAAATACTGTACATACCGCCACAGAGATTGCAATAAGCTGTTTTTTCATAATAAATTGATCCTTTCTTTTGTAAATTGATAGTCATTACTAAGGAAGCACTGATTGATTTTAAAATGCTGATTAGCGGGGAAATTTTTATCGCGGCAAGGCAAGAACGTATGAATACTTGCTATGCTTTGGACTTTTCCAAAATGCGGGAAATCGACTCTCAAGTAGCGTTCTAAGCCGCAGGCGTGAATTGTTCAGCGCTTCCTTAAATATGCACCGACCGAGTCGTTAGACGACCCGGGACATCTTTCGTTTAGTTATATTCGCTGAAATCCGTTTTCTCTGCTTCCAAGGCCGAAGCTTACGGAGATCGCGTCATTGACCTTTACCATCTGAATTTCATCCAACCGACCTATCTTCTCCCTAAGGCGTTTTTTGTCTATAGTCCTTATCTGCTCCAAAAGCACAACGCTGTCTCTCTGAAGACCGTACTGTGCTGCCTCAATCTCAATATGAGTGGGTAGCTTGGCTTTGTTTATCCGACTGGTTATCGCTGCGGCTATAACTGTTGGGCTGTACTTATTTCCCACATCGTTCTGAACCACCAGAACCGGACGTACTCCGCCTTGCTCCGAACCAATCACAGGGCTTAGATCCGCATAAAAAATGTCGCCTCGTTTTACAATCACTGAATTTTCACTCTCCGATAAAATTTTCGTAGGCATGTAACGCAATTTCATCAGTAGAAAGGAAATCGTTAGCGATCCTTAAGTTAATTTCAGCCATCTCAAGATAGCCGGCCTGCATAGCTGACTTCAACTCCAGCCGTCGTTTTTCTTTCAAATACGAGCGCACGATCTGGACAATGAAATCATTGCGGGTATTATGCTCTAATCTCGCCAGAAAATCTATTTCCGACAGCATAGCGTCCGGCATACTGAGAGAGATCTCTTTTTCCAGGTGCTCTGGCATAATTGTACCTCCTTCATACATGGGACTTCATCCCTAATATATATGAATATTATACAACAAATATGCCCTCCGGTCAAACCTAAATGGTTGGAAAACGTGCCATCTTATATGTAAATCCGAGGAACGCGTTTTCCGATAAGACATACTATCTCATAATTGATAGTACCTATAGCTTCCGCTATCTCTTCAACGGGTATCCTTTGTCCGCCATCGCTTCCAAACAGAATTACGCTGTCGCCTACAAAGATATTTTGGACATTTCTCATGTCAAACATACATTGATCCATACAAATTCTTCCCAGCACAGCTTTTTTCTTTCCGCCCACAAGCACATGCGCCCGTCCGCTGAGTATACGTGAATAACCGTCGGCATAGCCCACGCTTACGGTGCCGATCATCATATCCTCAGGGGCGGTATAGGTACCGCCATAGCTTATCATGCTACCCTTGGGAACGGTCTTGATGTCCGATATCCGAGCCTTAAAGCTCATGGCAGGCTCAAGTGCGATCAGACTCTTATCAAATTCATTCGATGGATAAAGCCCATACAGGATTATCCCCGCCCTGACCATGTCAAGATGCATTTCGGGGAAGTTGGCAATTGAGGCGCTGTTGCAGCAGTGTCGCACCTTAAGGTGAACTCCGGCGGCCTCTATTCTTGCTAAACTGTCCATAAAGCGCCCGAACTGAGTACGGGTAAAGGACAGGTCTGTCTCATCAGCCTTTGAAAAATGTGTAAATGCGCCCTCCACCTGTATTCCCGGCAGCTCAGATATTTGTTTTACAATACCGGCAAGCTCGGGACTGTTATATTGTATGCCGATACGGTTCATTCCTGTGTCAATTTTTATGTGTATACGGGCTGTTTTTCCGCGGCGTACAGCCTCCCGGCTGAGAGCGCGGGCGAGCTCAAGGTCAAAAACCGCCGGGATTATGTCCAGTTTCACAATCTCACCGGCGTTGTATTCATCAGCTCCGCTGAGCATCATTATAGGCGTGTCAGGAAAATTAGCCCTCAGCACAGCTGCCTCCTCAACAGTAGCCACCGCCAGACGATCGGCGCCGTTGTCCAACAGCACGCGGGACACCTCCACCGCCCCATGTCCGTAAGCGTCAGCCTTGACCACACCCATGACCATTGCATTCGGATCGGTAATCCTACGCACGCTTTGTATATTATGCTTTATTGCGTCCAAATCAATTTCTACCCATGTTCTGCCATAGCCTGCCATGACCTTCAGCCTCCATAAAAGCAAATTTGAGATTTTCTATAATATCACCGACTGTTGTGGAATACGCTCCGCACCTGTCCCGGCAAATCATGCCGCTGCGTCCGTGGAGCCAGACTCCCAGCTCTGCCCCACTCCCGGGAGCGATACCCTGAGCGCACAGTGACGATATTACTCCGCCAAGTACATCTCCGCTCCCGCCCCTTGCAAGGGCTGAGGTAGATGACAATGATACTGCAACATCCCCGTTTTTTTGGGCGACCACCGTCCTCGCGCCCTTGAGGACTACTGTTATGCCATAGTCTATCGCGACGGAGGACGCAAGGCCGATACGGTTATGTTCAATTTCTTCCACTGTCTCACCCGTGAGTCTGGAAAATTCCAGCGGGTGGGGTGTGATTACCACATTTTTGTTTTTTAATAGCTCAAGTCTTCCCCCAAGGGCATTAAGGGCGTCCGCGTCAAGTACCACCGGGCAGCGGGCCGTTTCAAGAACAGAACCTATAAATTCCACGCTGAGAGTTTTTCCGCTGCCGCAGCCCATAAGTATGGCTGACGCGTCCTGTACCGCTCCAAAAAGAGCCGGTTCATTTATGTCATAGTTTTCAATCGGGATAACAACAGACTCAGGCACCATAATATTCATTATGCTTTCCATGCCCTTTTTGACCACCCCGTAACAAAGGCCGCAACCGCTCCTTTGGGCAGCCCTTGCGGCAATGGATGCCGCCCCCATCATGCCCGGGCTACCTGTGATCATAAGCAGTCGGCCAAAGGTTCCCTTGTGGGACAAAAGGGGACGACAGGGAAGGAGCGAAGTCGCTGTTTCTTTCAATATTACCTTGGGCTGATCCTTCGGTACAAGCCCCCAATCAACAGGTATTCCGGCCTCCCTGACCAGAATTTCACCGCAGCAGTCAACGCTTTTGTTATTTAACATTCCCATTTTAGGTGCGGTAAAGGTGACGGTCTTATCGGCCCGTACACACACGCCGCACACCTCTCCCCTGTCAGCATCAAGGCCACTGGGTATGTCAACGGAAAGCACAAAAGCATTCATTGCATTGATGCATTCTACAGCGCTTTTAGCTATACTCGTAAGCTCGCCGCTTATCCCTATGCCAAACAACGCATCCACAACGGCGTCACAGCTCATTTCCCCGAGTTTTTCAAAGGGGATCACCGGCACACCGACGTCAGCACACTCCCGGGCCAAAAGACGGCACTCCTGAGTTTTTGGTTCAAATACGCTCACAACACTGACCTGTTTTCCCGCATCCTTCAGCAGTCTGGCAACGCGGTAACCGTCCGCACCGTTATTTCCTTTACCACAGAAAACACAGATTGCGTCAAAGAGCATAAGCTCCCTGACGCAAGCCTTAGCCGCATTATCAATAAGCTCAAGAGACGAGGAAAGGCCGGTAATGACCCTTCCCTCCAGATCCCTGATTTGATTTGATGTTAAAAATCGCATGACGGCACCTTTTTTTACTTAAAAATTTTGCTTCTTGCATATACAGACATTGCATTGATTATCCGTTCATCAGGTTCAAATACAAGGAGGCTACTGCCTTCCTCTCCATTAAAAATAACAAACCATCCGTTTTCAGCATTCTTTGAGGAGGCACACTGATATGTTTTTTCAAACTGACGCCGCATTTCACCGGCCCTATCCCTGTCGCTGACCCGAGCGCAAAGCTCCACATCGCCCATGTCAAAGCTGCAAAGACGCTTACGGCTTCGACCGGCAACTATTACATCAACATCCAGATGGTCGTTAGTGACTATATACTCAAACTCCTTGCTCATGCCTGAAATCAGGTAAAACGCACCGTATCCTCCAAAGCCCAGCAGCACAATGGCAAATGCCGGCCTCAGCCACACTCCTATCACAATACAGCCTCCGATTAAAGCAGCAACAATAAGGAGTGATTTAAGAAGATTCACCGGGGAGAATTTTCTTTTTATAAGATACTCAAAATAATTATCCATCAAAATCCTCCTTCACTTGTCTGAGCTGAGCTTTCCGATGAGGAAGTGCTGGACGATGACGAGTCAGACGATTCTGTCGAAGAGCTTGACGAGGAATCCGATGATTGACTAGCGGAGGACTCCCCGGAAGAGGATGTTGATCCGACAGATGAAGAAGACTCAGACCCGGAAGAGGACGAGGAAGCTTCATCAGAGCCCTCACCGGAACCGGAGGATTCTCCGGAAGAGGATGTTCCGGAGCTGTTATCCTTATCATCGTCATCATCGTTATATGACTGACTGCTACTGGGGCGGCGATAAGTGGTGGTGCCTTCTGACAAGGTGTTTTTGCTTCCCGCCTTAAGAGGGTGAAGCTCACACCTGCTCTTAGGAATACCGGATGAACTGTACATTTCACTTGTAACATGCTCACAGTCGGGATTTGCCCGCTGTCCGCTTTCACGGCATATCATTACCGAAACTTCCTTGCCCGGTTTTTCAAAGTCCTTATACTCCAAATTTTCATGAATAGGTTTCATGACCTTTTTCCATGTAAGCGCCGCAGGATTTGATGAAAAGCCGCTTAGATTTTGGGGAATATCGTATCCGAACCACACTGCGCCCACATAATATGGCGTACATCCGATGAACCAACGGTCATTGCTGGTAGTGGTCCCGGTAGTACCGGTCTTACCGGCGATTTCCATTCCGCTGAAATTTGCCATAGTACCGCTTCCGTAGCTTACTACAGCCTTCATCATGGTGAGCATATCATAAGCTGTTTTTTCGCTCATGGCGATTTCATGAGTAGAGGTTCCGTCAAGCAGTACATTACCGCTGGCATCAAGAACCTTGGTATAGAAAACGGGCTTGTTGTAAAAGCCATCGTTGACAAACGAGCAGTACGCCGCCGTCATTTCCAGCACACTTACACCGTCAGTAAGTCCGCCTAAAGCCAAAGGCGCAAGATCCTTGTCAGAGAAAGTCTTATCTCCACGTTTTTCGTTGTCAACAAGAGTGGATATATGCATTCTTTCCTCAAGATACTTAAAGGAATTGTCCACTCCCAGATAATGGCAGACCTTTACTGCCGGGACATTGCGGGAATAAGCAAGGGCTGTACGAGCCGAAACATTCCCTTTATAGGAATTGTCCACATTTTTGGGTGACCACCCATTATAAGTAACCGGAGCATCCTTGATCGTCGTATCGGGAGTTATAAGACCGTATTCTATAGCCGGGCCATATACCGAAATAGGCTTGATGGTAGAGCCGGGCTGACGCGTAGACTGGGTGGCACGATTGAGCGTACGGTTGCCTTCCTTATCTCCCCTTCCGCCAACAAGAGCCTTCACCTGTCCGGTATAAGGATCCATAATAACCATCGCGGATTCCGGCTGAACATCTCCTCGGCCCTTGGGGAAAGAGTCCTCGTCAGAGTAGACATCATCCATTATCTTCTGCATTGACATATCTTGCGCAAGGTATATCTTAAGGCCTCCGTTGTAAAGTACTCTGGCCGCCACTTCCTTGGTGTAATTATATTTTTCCATCAGGTCGCTGATGACCTGATCAATCATGGCATCCACATAATAACTTTGATAAGATACCTCGTCATTCTCATGGATGGGTACAAAGTGAAGTTCCTCTGCCACAGCCTCATCATATTGGGAACGTGTTATTTTTCCGAGCTCCAGCATCTTTTTAAGGACAACTTCCTGCTTTTCCTTATTATTTTCAGGATTGCGGTATGGGTCATACTTCGTAGGAGACTGAGTTATCCCGGCAATAGACGCACATTCCGCCAGAGTAAGATCGGAAACGGATTTCCCAAAGAATGTATTTGCCGCCGCCGACACACCGTTACACTGGTTGCTGAGGAATATTGTATTGAGGTAGTATTCAAGAATTTCTTGCTTGCTCAGGTCGTTTTCCAAGACATAAGCTCTGTATATCTCTTGAATTTTTCTTTCAAGATTATAGTCATTTTCACCGGTAATATTTTTAATCAACTGCTGGGTTATTGTGCTTCCGCCAAAGGTGCGCTCATTACTGTGCGTAAGCTTTTTATACACATAAGTTACCGCAGCCCCGACTGTACGCTTTACGTCAAAGCCGTGGTGGGAATAAAAGCGCTCATCCTCTATGGCGATAAAGGCGTTCTGAAGATTTAGCGGAATATCATCCAGATCCACCCAGATACGGTTTTCGTTGTCATAAAGTCGTTCAAGCTCCACTGTATTGCCGTTTTCATCCTCAGCATATACAAAAGAGGTCAGATTAAGGGTCATGTTGGTCACATCAATTGGCTCCACCGTTTCAATATATCCCAACAGCGCCCCTGCCACAACACCCGCGCCTATAAGCCCCAAAATCAGGACAAGAAGAAGCAATACGATAAAAAAATTTCTAATAGAAAGCAAAACTACCATTCCGGCAGATCGTTTTTTCTTTTTCCTTGAGCGCCCCCGAGATGACCCCCTCTTTGACGAGGTTCTTTTCACAGGCCTTTCTCTATCCGGGTTTTCATGCTCCTTAGCCATAACTACACCTCCATAAAGTGCCGCCGCAAATGCCGCGGCTCCATGTGTGAAAAATGTTTTACAGACCGGCTTACCCGCCGAAATGGCGTTTTAAAGAGGTCAGGCGCATAACTTTACCAAAGTCTGCACTCTATTGTATTATACATCAAAATAATTAAAAAAGTATTACAAATCTGATTTTATCGATATTATTTTTCCTTTACAGTCTTAATAGTAATATTGTACAAAAACTTCTTTATTTCTTTGTAGAAATATGACAAAAATACATCTTGCATAAAAAAGCACATTCTGCTAAAATAATAGCGTACTCGATGAGAGTGCATAACTTTTTTTCATTTTCCCTCCTTTTTAGTGGCAGACCCCGTTGGTGTCTGTCATTTTTTTTGTCCTCAGGGATACAATTTTAAAAGCAAAAGTTTTTTGTATATTTAGCACAAAAAATTTATATTATTTTTATGAACTTTAAATAAATTTAACGTTGATAATAATAAAAGACTCTGCTATAATATAAATGTACTCGATGAGAGTACGAAACTTTTTTCATTTTCCCTCCTTTTTTAGTGGCAGACTCAAACTGTGTCTGTCATTTTTTTTGTAATAATTACAGAGGTGACCATTAGTGATAAAATTTCTCGATCTTGACGCGGAATTAGGCTCGTTGACAGTTTTCAGGGATTTGCTAAGCGAGCCGTTGATAATTAAGCTGCGTGAGCTTTTTTCCTGCGAGGACTGGGACAAGTACCGGCTTGTTTCACTGTACTGTGACTTTGTTCACGAGCTTTACCGCAGTACAGACAGCTTTTCCGAATGGCTGCTACGCTACATTTCCGAGGATGAAAACATATATGTAAAATATATAATTGAAGGGCGCACTCCCGGAAGCTGCATAAGGGACAGCCTTTACCGGGAGTTAGAGACTCTTGAAAGGCTTTCTGCCATCAGCAGCCGCGAGATTTCCGACGCTATAGGCTCCGAATTCAGGCTACCACAGTGGAAGACAGATACCGCAAGCTTAGGTGCCGCCTACGAAAAGCGCCTTGAGGACATTCCCAAAAAGGGCTACGGTATATTTGCCAAGTACCACATGTTTGTCATTGATGAGCACGGCCCCATTCCTGTACATCATCCTGACCCGCAAAGTCTCAACGACCTTCACGGTTATGAGAATGAACGGGAAAAGGTCATAAAAAACACTCAGGCGCTTCTCGCGGGTAAGGGCGCCAACAACGTACTTCTTTACGGAGATGCTGGCACAGGAAAGAGCAGCACTGTGAAAGCAATTGCCAACAGCATGAAGGATCAGGGACTTAGACTTATTGAAGTAAAGAAAAACCAGCTTTACCTTCTCCCTTCCCTCATAGACAGTCTTGAAGGCAGTCCGTTAAAATACATTATCTTTATTGACGACCTGAGCTTCAGTAGCAATGACAATGACTTTGCCGCCCTTAAGGCCATACTGGAGGGCAGTGTAGGGACACGGGGTAAAAACATAGCCGTATATGCCACCAGCAATCGCCGCCATTTGATCAAGGAAGCTATGAGCGACCGTGACGGAGATGACATTCACCTTTCCGACACCATGCAGGAGCTAAAAAGTCTTTCGGCACGTTTCGGGCTTACGGTCACCTTTATGCAGCCTGACAAGGAGCTGTATTGCGATATTGTGGAAAAGCTTGCGCAAAGTAGCGGGATTACAATGGATCGTGACAGGCTGCTGGTCAAGGCAGAAGCTCACGCCATAAGGAATGGAGGCCGCAGTCCCCGCACGGCAAAGCAATTTGTGGAAATGCTCAAGTACGGTATAATCGAATAAAGTAGCAGCTATGCAGCAAAGTAGCGTCTCTATCTTTTCGACGTTGTTTTGCTGCATTTCTTTGCAAAACACTTGACATATATCCTGTTATCTGTTATAATATATTTAAATATTTCTTAGCATATGTTACGGAGGATATTATGGAACTGCAAATAGGTGAAAAGCTCAAAGCAATACGGACAAATCAACAGCTGACACTTGACGAAGCAGCGCAGCTTACAGGCGTAAGCAAGCCCATGTTAGGACAAATTGAGCGGGGTCAGTCCATCCCCACTGTTACCACCCTGTGGAAAATCGCCACAGGACTTAAAACGCCCCTTTCGCTCTTTATCGACAGTCAGCAGACCGAATACCTAATAGCAAGCTGCGGTGACAAGACTCCCATTACCGAAAGCAACGGTGCAATGAAAGCATACCCGCTGTTTGTTTTTGACCCTGTCAGAAGTGTAGAGACCTTTTATATTGAATTTATGCCCGGCTGTCGGCACACCTCCCAAAAGCACAACGACGGCGTAGAGGAATACATCTTTGTTATCAGCGGGAAAATGCAGCTGACTCTCAACAGTGAGCCGATAACAATTGAAGAAAATCAGGCTATCAGATTTCGGGCCGATATTCAACACGAATACGACAATCCCTTTGACAGGGTCTGCAAAGTTTATAACACGATATTTTATTCCAAAAATTAAAGGGGGAAATTAAATTGTACGAGTTGATACAAGTGTCAAAAAGCAGCTATTATATCCAAAGTCCCGCAAAAATAGGCTTAGTGCGCCTGAATGACATTGATGTTTGTCTGATAGACAGCGGTAGCGACAAGGAAGCGGGCAGAAAAGTGCGTCAGCTGCTTGACAAAAATTCATGGCGGCTGACAGCCATATACAACACCCATTCCAATGCCGACCACATAGGCGGCAACAAATATCTGCAGGCACAGACAGGCTGCAAGATATATGCCCCGGGAATAGAGCGGGATTTTACACAGCATCCGATACTTGAACCGGCATTTCTGTACGGAGGCTTTCCCCCGAAGGAACTGTGCCACAAATTCCTTTTGGCGGCGGAAAGCCAGGCGGAATACCTCACAAAAGACAAATTGCCTGATGGAATGGAAATGATTCCACTTCCCGGACACTTCTTTGATATGACCGGCTTCAGAACGGCAGAGAATGTCGTTTTTCTCGCGGACTGTCTTTCCTCCAAGGAAACACTGGAAAAGTATCAGATAGGCTTTGTCTACGATGTATGCGAATACCTCAGCACACTTGAAAGGGTCAAGGAAATGCAGGCCGATATATTTGTCCCCGCCCATGCTGACGCAACGGACAATATTGCTCCCCTTGCGCAGCTCAATATTGACAAGGTAAACGAGATAGCCGCTAAAATTGCGGACATTTGCGAGGAGCCCCTATGCTTTGAACAGATTTTGCGGCGGCTATTCAATGATTATTCGCTGACTATGAATTTTGAGCAGTATGCACTTGTGGGAAGCACTGTACGGTCTTACTTATCATGGCTCAAAAACAATGGGACGATAGAAGCCGTCTTTGAAAACAATATGCTGCTTTGGAGAAAGAAAATTTGATAAGGAGATAAAAAATAGTGCAGAACGAGCAAATCGTCTGCACTATTTTTCAATTCTCATTAGTCTTACTTTATTACAGCGGCTTAATCCTCTTCAGCTATCCTTTCCAAAAGCCTTGCCAGCATAGTACAGGCTTCGCCCCGGCTGGCCTCCGCCAAGGGGACAAAGGTGGACATGATAGTGCCGTTTACAATACCAATATTAAGTCCCTTTTCAACCGATTCAACTGCCCAAGAGCTTATCTCGCCGTGATCGTAAAATCGGCTTATGTCCGAGAGCTTTGCTTTATAGCCAAGAGCCTCGTAAGCGTTTATCATAACAACCGCAAGCTGCTCCCTTGTAACATATTCATCTGGCATAAATCTGTCGTCACCTGTTCCGTTCATCAGTCCACAGGCCGAAACCGAAGCCACATATCCGCCGTACCAGCTTTCGGGATCAACATCAGTGAAGCTGTTCGTTCCGCCGCGGGCGTTAAACGCGCGGCTCACTACTGCCGCAAGCTCCGCCCGGGTGATCTTTTCATCGGGGCAAAAATGTTTTTCGTCAATGCCGTTTACTGCTCCGGCCTTATGCAATGCGCTGATATATTTCTGAGCCCAATGGCCTTCCACGTCTTCAAAGACGTCTTCATTCCCGCCATCTTCTAAAGCTATCGGGCGCAACTCTTCAACCACAGGATCATTGTTATTTGGAAGCTGTGTGTCAGGCGTCATAATACCCATACTGCTTCCTACGGACACGGGAACGCTACGCATAGTATCTCCACTGAAACCGGTAAGCTTACAGGTAGGAACTATTTCATAATATAGCTGCTTTCCCACAGCACTGCCGGGAATAATGATGTCGGTACCGCTACCGATCTGCTCAGTCTCCCCTGTAGCGGGATCATAAGTATACCAGCTTATGGCACAGTCTGAGGAGTCAGCGCTGTCATCAATATTGTTGATGAAACTGAAGCTTGCTGTCACCGATGCGCCCGAATCTATCATTCCGCTGATAGTAGGGCCTGACACCGAGACCACCGCTCTAAAGAGCTTAAGATCGTCCAATCCGATGTTTATGCCTCCGCTTTCCGACGAAATATACAGTATAAGTCTGCCCACCATCTCATTTTCGGGCTGAAAAAGCTCAAGGATATTTTTTTCTTCTCCCGAAGCTTGAACAAGCGGAATTTTTTTTCCGTCAAGGGTTTCAATGAACACTGTCACGGTCTGATCGTTTCCACGAACAATATTACCGCTGAAAACATAAGGATAATTTGCATACAGATGCATATATGAATTATTCAGAACAAAAGCAAAATCATCATCTGATGATATTCGCGCAAACTTGCCTTCAGCGTAATCCTCGATCCTCATCACTGCCGGAGAAGCCGCCATCCACCATTCGTTTACCTTATGTTCCTCAAAGCCGCCATCTCCTATATTGGAGCTACTAACCTCAAAGCTGAGTTCTGCGCCAATTGAAGTATTATCCTTGGATATAGCCTTTATAAGGTACTCACCGCTCATCGCGTCCGGATGCACGATTATGGTATCGTTTGCTATCTCGACGCCCCTTCCCTCAGGATAGATGCTGATATCACAGCGGCTACTTATTACCGTACCGGCCTGATCACGCACATAAACGCCAAATGGAAACTCCGTGGTCGTGTCCGGAACCGCAATATTTCCCGGAGCATGCAGTGTGATGAATGTCTCCTCCGGAGATTCCGGTGAGATGGATAGTGTTTCGATCTGTACTGCTCCATCATTAGTAGTGACAAAGTTCATTATTATATCATAAATTCCGCTATTTTCAGGGGTAAACGCTGCAATGACATCCACAGCATCACCCTCCGGCAAATCAAGAATATCAATAACAACACTGCCTTCATCCCCTATTGCCGAGTTTTGAGAATAAACCGATTCTTCGTCTGAACCCTCGACACGCACCTTTGCCCGCAACACATACATGACCCCGCCTATAAGCATAACAGGCTTAGTTGGCTTAAGTGATGCCATGCTTCCGTACCGGCAGGGAATCTCCGTATACAAAACCAACTTTCCGCCGTTTATGTCCCAGTTTGGCTCTATCACCCAATTATTATCAACATCAGAAAATCCCGTATCTTTCAATATATTTCTTGTAAGGGTCACCTCAACCCGAACAGGCTCAAGAGTCAAAAACTCCGGTGGGCTACATTCCAGCACAAATGACGTATTGTCAGGACAGTATTCACTTACCGTCACAGTATTATTTTTGTTGTCAAAGCTTACGCCGGCCGGCATATCAATGGCACGCATTTCAGATATATCCTGCAAAATATTGATTATCTTTCGGTTCTCAGTATAAGCCCCCAGTCTGTATTGTACAGATATCTCGCCTTCAGCCGGTATCGTTATATCCTTCCTGCCCTGAATAATAAGATTTTCGGGGTCAACATCAATTTTTTTCAATGAAATATTATCTACCAAAAAACCGACCTCAGTCCCTCCGTTTTTAAGCTCAATGGAAAAACTGTAATCGTAATTATCCGGGATAATAAAGAACTGTGTCAATTCAGTCCAGCTTTCAGAATTGCCTCCGCCAAACTCAAAAACTATATTACGTTTTCCGTCACCGAAACGAATGCCGGTATATGACGTTTCATTCTCATAAGCGCTGAAATTTATTATATCCATAGAAAGCTGGTATATCGTTCCACTTTCAAGGCTGACTGTCCCATTATATGAAAGTATATGAGATATCCGCCCGTCACTTTCCTCGCCGTAAGGATTTTCTACATAAAGCGATTGAATGCCGTCAGCCGCAGACGAATCGTCGATCACACCGCCATCCCATTGCTTTAAAGCCGACTCATCCTCAAAGGACTCCGTAAAGCCAACAGCATCATCGGCAAAAGCAGGCACTGCGGCAAATAACACCAGCATGACAAGCAGCATAAGTCTGCGCATTTTCATGCCCCCTTAAAACGTATTAAAATAATACTTATAAAAATTATATCACAAAGCTAAGTTATTGTCTATGATTTTTATAAAAAATTCACAAATATTTTATTTTA
>CAYTWZ010000013.1:0-27882 GCA_964442035.1 uncultured Oscillospiraceae bacterium | reverse complement strand
TATTATGGAACTTAAGGGCTCAAGAACAGAAGCAAATCTTATGGCAGCGTTTGCCGGCGAGTCACAGGCCAGAAACAAGTACACATTTTACGCAAAAAAAGCGCGGGAGGACGGATATGAGCAGATCGCGGACATTTTTGAGGAAACAGCCTCAAACGAAAAGGCTCATGCGGAAATATGGTTCCGCTTTATTCATGACGGAGCCATCTCTGGCACGGCGGAAAACCTCAGGGACGCGGCGGCGGATGAGCGCTTCGAATGGACAGACATGTATGCGGAATTTACCAAAACGGCTAAGGAAGAGGGCTTCGACACTCTTGCCTTTTTGTTTGAAAAGGTGGGACAGATCGAAAAAACACATGAAGAAAGGTTTTTGCGTCTTATGGAAAACGTTAATGACAAGATAGTATTTTCAAAGAGCGGCGACGCAATATGGATATGCCGCTATTGCGGACACGTTTGCATAGGCAAGGCCGCCCCCGGAGTATGCCCGGTATGCTCAAAGCCTCAGGCGTTCTTTGAGCTTAAGGCGGATAATTATTAAGACAACTTATTCGCAAAAAATACCGCACAAAGCCATCGGGAGGTCTTGTGCGGTATTGCTTTAACGTTTTTGTCTTGTGCTGATAGGAATACGCCGGACTGTGCTGTGAGTAAAGCGGTCGGACTTTTGGTTGAGCGCAAGACCCGAACCTGAAACATAGCCACCGGCGCTACGGGTTGATATTGACTTAAGCTGACTTGCAAGTACGGAAACTGTAAGTAAACCGATAAGTATTGGCGTAATAATGCAGAAAAGAGCCATTGACAAACCCGTCATGGGAGCGGACATAACAAAATAGTTGATAAAAAGCATTATTACCATAAGTACCGCGCTTATACCGCCAAAAAAGCCCCAGTATTTTCCCCTGTCAACGGGTAAGTCACCAACAAGACGTCCGCTTTGTCCGTTCATGGCAAAGAGGAAGCTTTGATCCTTCCATTTGGTAGCAAGCATCCACACCGGGAGCATGGCATAGTGTACATCGCCCTTTTTCACAATGATTCGCTTTTCAGTCACTGTTTTGCTATCGTAGCCGGACACAGTGCCTGTTAGAGACTCTTCCATGGCTTCAGAGCAGCGCTGCTGCATACGCTCGCCGCAGCTCTTTGCATCCACGTCATATTTATCGGCCAGAAACCCCGGCATAAAGGCCATTGAAAACGGCTTGAGCTCACTGTAGTCAAAGGGCTCGATACTGTCCATATGACCGTCCGGCATACGGCTTGAAGCGTCAACTGGAACTTTTTCAAAAGCAAGTCTCCCGCCCCGGCGTATATCGTAATGTTTGGTGGTAACGATCTCCTCACGGCTTGACACATAGGATGTGGTTTTGGTGGCATGGAAGGACATCTCCCCTTCAGCCACGGCATCAAACATCCAAAACGGGACATAAACTCCTTGTATTTTTTCTATATGATTACTGTCGGCAAAGGACTTGGGAAGCAATGCCTTGCCCTTGTAGTGAGCCTTCAGCGCGGCAATGGCCATAGCTCTGTCAGTTTTGAATGGAATGACATATTCGGGCTTTAGCGCACCGGAAAATTGTCCGGGGATAATTGTTTGATTTCCGCAGTAGGGACAGCAGGTTGCGGCTGTGGTTTCGTCACAGATAAGCTCAGCTCCGCATGAGGGACAGATGTATGATTTCATCTTTTCGGCGTACCCGTCCCAGTCCTCTGACAGAGCGGCGGTATTCCAGCGGCTATCCGCCTGCGCAGCCTCAGCCTTGGCGGCACGCTCGTTTTTTTCCCTATAAATTGTCTCTATTTCCGACACATCAAACTTACTGTCGCAGTAGTCACATTCCAGCTTGCCTGATGTACCTGAATAATGTAACGGCCCCATACAGGCCGGACATTGGTAGTTTGTCACTTGAGATGACATACGCGTTCGCCTCTTCCTACTTTATGTCGCCGCTGTCAAATGGATCTCCGCATTCGGGACAAAATCTTGGAGGATTAGTAGGGTCATCAGGCTCCCAGCCGCATTTGTCACACTTGTATTGGGGGACGCCATTTGGCTTGGGACTTCCGCATTCGGAGCAGAACCTACCCTTGTTGACCGCACCGCACTTGCATGTCCATCCGACAGCAGGCCTTGGAGAGCCACACTGAGGACAGAATTTGCCTTTAGATGTGGCCCCGCACTTACATTCCCACTCATCAGCAAGGGAGGGCTTTGACGAATTCTGCTTATCACTTATGGAGTAAAGTCCTGCCGCATTCATTCCACCGGCCTGCTGAGCCATATTCATTCCGAAAAAACCGCCCATGGCTCCCATTCCTCCCTGATTTTTTGCGGCCTCCTGCATTGCCTGAGTCTGTGCGCCCACCATGCGGGCGGCGGCAATGTTAGGGTCAAGTGTCATGGAGTTTTCTTCCCATTCGGTGATTTTTTTACGCTGATCCTCAGGTATGGACAGGGAATTGATATTCATGGAGAATACCTCCATGCCGCGCTTCTCCTGCCAGGAATCCGAAAGTACCTCGTTGAGGGCATTTGTGATCTCAACGGTATGGGCAGGGATCTCATAGTACTGTATTCCTTGCGCTGCTATCTTCGCAAGAGCGGGCTGAAGGGCGGAAAGAAGCTCGCTCTTCATCATGCTCTCAATCTCACTGCGCTGATAAACG
The DNA here is from genome assembly GCA_964442035.1 of uncultured Oscillospiraceae bacterium. GTDB lineage: Bacteria > Bacillota > Clostridia > UMGS1883 > UMGS1883 > JAFLUQ01. The sequence continues at coordinate 25,206 of CAYTWZ010000013.1, read as the reverse complement.
CTTTCCACATTTCCGCACACGTTAGTATAAAACAAAAGCGGGTTTTTAATTTTATATGAATATTCTCCATTGCAGCGTATGTCAACGGAAAGCCTGAACCCCAGTGCTTCGTTTACCACAACTTTGAATGGAACGGGATTTGCCGTACCAAACCTGTTACCGGTTATTTCCTTTGTATTGAAATAGTAGACCCGCTGATCTTTGCCTGTGTCACCCCCAAAGGTGAATCGCTTGCCAATGGTTCTAAAAGTATTTTTTATACCCTCGCCAAGACTCCCGCAAAATATACTTGGCTCTGTGGATGCTTCGTATACAAACTCTCCGGGTTCGGCACACACCTCTACAACCTTGCCCTGCTCGACTATCATCATGCACTGGCCATCGGCAACCGCAATGACCGAACCGGCGGAGATTATATTGTCCTCGCCTTTTTTGTTGGAGCTGCGCCTCCCGGTCCGCTTTTGTCCCTTAGCAGCAAGCACTTCCGCGTCCAAAGAGTCACAGTAGAAATACTCCTTCCACTGATCTGCCATTGTGCCGCCCAAAGCACCGACTCCCGCCTTAATAAGTCCCATTTTCAAAACCTCCTATTTTTTATTCCATATCAGCATTCTCTTGCGTCAAAAGCGCACACCGACCGCACAGCCCGTCAAATATCAGGCTGTAGCCAAGTATCTTAAAATCTCCCGCTGACAGCTTTGAAATATCAATATCAATATCAGCCGCGCCCTCAATATCACTCAGCCTACCGCATTTCATGCAACGCACATGGTTGTGAGGCAGGGCACAGTGGTCAAAATGAGCCGCAGAACCCGGTACGGATATTCTGGTTGCAACGCCGGTATCCGCAAGCTGGTTGAGCACCCGGTAAACCGTAGCACGGCTTATTCTAGGGAATTCCGCGTGTATCCTGTCATATACGTCATCAGCGGTGGGATGGTTGCCCAGTTCAATAAGAGCGGAATGTACGTGCTCCTTCTGGACTGTATTTCGCAAATGTATCATAATGTCAACCCGATCCCGGGGGTCGGGTCTTTCCCTCCTGTTTTTTATTTAATCTCTGGAAATGTCAACAATCAATACACCCTGCTCAAAGGTGATCTCCCCTGTTTCACAGGCAAGCACATTGCTGACCCATATGGTTTTGTACAAATCTATCTCGGCATTTTCCAAAGGGTATTTGAAACCCTTCAGGGTAATTCCCTTTACAGGCTCAATGGGGATAAGTGATATATTTGTTCCGGGTCTGCCATGGACGAGCTGATGCTTCTGGGCGGAAAACATAATATTGTGGCTATCCGCAAAAATAGCTCTGAATCCCATGCGACGTGCTGTTTCAAGCAGACCGATGTTTGAAAGCGTGTGGTCAAGCCTTGTTCCGCTAACACCAACAAGCAGAAAATCGTCGCAGCCTCTCTCCGCCGCCTCAAGTAAGGCAGTGTTAGTGTCAGTGAAGTCCTTCTCCACAGGATAGGTTATCACAGGCGCGTCAAAGCCCTGAGGCTTTCTGCCGTATGAGTCAAAATCCCCCACTATAAGGTCAGGCTTAAGACCCATATTAAGGCAGTGGTCAAGTCCACCGTCTGCACAGACAATAAAGTCCGTGTCTTTAATTAAGCCCTTGATATAACCGTAATCCGAAATTGTACCGGCGCTTATTATCACTGCTCTCAAATTTTATACCTCATATTCCTTGAATTTTCTCACAGCGGCAGCGGGATCCTCCGCCTTATAGATCGCACTGCCCGCCACAATTATGTTGGCTCCGGCGGCAACGATCTCCCTAAGGTTGCCGAGAGTTATGCCGCCGTCAACCTCAATGTCAATATTGCGGCCGCCGATCATTGCCTTTACATCCCTGACCTTCCCTGTCATAGCTGGGATAAAGCTCTGACCCCCAAAGCCGGGATTGACAGTCATGACAAGTATCATATCCACATCGTCCAGCACATACTTAAGGCAGCTTATATCCGTAGCAGGATTAAGGGCAACACCGGCTTTTTTGCCCAAGGAGCGTATGTAACACAGCGAACGCTGAAGATGCTTTGCCGCCTCCGCATGCACTGTAATAATGTCCGCCCCGGCGTTGGCAAAGGCGTCAATGTACCTGTCCGGGTCATCAATCATCAGGTGGCAGTCAAAAACCAGCCCTGAGGACTTACGCAGCGTTGCCACTACCGGCGGTCCGATAGTGATATTGGGAACAAAACTCCCATCCATCACGTCAATATGCAGATAATCCGCCCCGGCATCCTCCACAAGACGGACGCTTTCCCTCAACGCGCCGTAATCAGATGCCAATATAGACGGCGAAAGCTTTACATTCATTGCAGACACCCCCATTAAGTCTCCCATTCCTTTATATTCTTAAGTGTATTATACATGCTTCTGTAGCTGTCATAACGGCTTTGACTGATGTCACCCCGCTCAAGAGCAGCGACTACGACACAGTCCGGCTCGGCTATATGGGCGCAACCCCGGAAGCGGCAACCGTTTTTTAAGGCTCGTATTTCCGGGAAGAAGTCCTGTAGCTCATCTGGTCTGATGCCATCAATCTCCAGCCGCGAAAACCCCGGCGTGTCAAATACAAAGCCCCCGTCTGTTTCTATAAGCTCCACATGACGGGTAGTATGCTTCCCCCGCCGGATGCGGCTCACATCGCCGATCTCAAGTTCCCGGCCGGTAATAAGGCGAAGAATGCTGGACTTACCCACACCGCTGAGTCCCGCAAAGGCCACAGTTCTCCCGGTGATAAGGGGTCTAAGGGCATCCACACCCCTGTTTTCACAGGCACAGGTCATCAGCGTCCGATATCCGGCGCCTGAATATATCTCGGCAATGGCCTCAGCCTTTGACTGATCGATAAGGTCGGTCTTGTTGATACAGACAATACCCTCTATCCCCTTGCTTTCAGCGATTACAAGGAGCTTGTCGATTAGACCGAGATCCGGTTCCGGCGAGGCTGCGGCACACACCAGCACAATGGCGTCTATATTAGACACGCTGGGACGGATAAGGAAGTTCTTTCTCGGACAGATCCCGTCAATGCTGCCATTGCCGTCACTGCCGACCCTTACCGTCACGATATCGCCTACCATAGGCGTAAGCTCTTCCCGGCGCAACCTCCCACGGGCCTTACACTGTATGACGCCTTCAGAACCGCTTACAAGATAATTTCCGCCTACGCCTTTAATTATTTTTCCTTCCACACTAATCAATCAAATTTAACCTCTTTTGTGGAACTATATACTCCGTCGTAGTATATATCCACTTTAATTGTACCGTTACCCTTAAGGGTTATCCTTACGTCCCTGGGGTCGGTACTGTGCTCTTTTTCATAAATGGTCTTGCCGTTATTCACAAGCTTGACGGTAACCTTATCCTTGTCATCAGGCAGAGTAAGGTAAAGGTATATGGTTTTCTTCTCCTCGATTTGTGACGGATCGTCAACAATGTCGGGACGCTGAGGCTCAGAACCTGTTGTATCATATTCAGTCTCTGAGGAAGGAGAACTGTTGGAGGTTGTTTGTGTGCTATTGTTATTACTTTCGGACTGGCCGGGGCCGTCGCTGACAAATATGTCTATGGCGCTGCCTCTAAGCTCCTTTGTACCGGGTTCACGACTTTGGTCGTAAACTATGCCCTTGACCTTTTCGTTTTCACGGTAAAATACCTTGCCTACCGTAAGACCGTTGCGTTCAATGTCGGCGCGAGCTTCAGCCTCGCTTTTGCCAGTAAGATCGGGAACCTTTACATATTCGCTACCGGTGGAAACATAAAGCGTTATTGTGTCCCCCTCCGACAATACGCCGGATTCGGGTTCCTGCCGTATTATATAGCCCTCGGGAAGCTCATCGCTGCTTTCCTCCTTTTTTTCCACAATAAGTCCGTAAGATGACAGCTGGCTTTCCACTGTGGCAAATCTTTCGTTGGTATAATCCTCAACGGTTATATCTCCCGGGCCATCGCTCACAACCACCTCTACAGTTTTTCCGTCTGTGGAAAGCTGCTGCGAAATAATAGTACCCTTGGGTGCGGAGTTGGTTTCGTAGGAAATGATCTCAAGGACATAATCCCTGTCACTGGCCTTAAGCTTGGCTTCAGCCTGCTCCACGCTGAGGTTGATAATACTTGGAAGCTCGTCTTCTCCGCCTCCGTTCAGCATAAAGATTGCAAGTAGCGTCAAAGCCACGACCAAAATAAGGGCTACAATAATAGCCGCTACAATAGGCCCGTTGCCGGATTTCTTCTTACGCTTACGCTGGGTGGAGGGCTTTTCGGCAGTTCTTTTTCGCTGGGAAAGCTCGTCCGCTTCCTCTATCTGCTGCTTAAGCTGCTTGGCATCAATAACACGGGTCTCACCGTTTTCCGTATTTGGCGCATCAATGAGAGCATCGGGATTGAGGTAAAGTGTCTTAAGGTCGCTGATAACCTCATCAGCGCTGTTGTAACGGAGGCGAACCTCTTTGTTCATAGCTTTTAGGATGATCTGCTCAATACCCTTAGGAATAGCCGAGTTAAGCTTACGGGGCGGCACCGGAACCTCTTGAATATGCTTCATGGCTACGGCTACGGGAGTTTCCCCATCAAATGGCAGCCGGCCTGTAAAAAGCTCGTACATTACCACGCCCAAAGAATAAATGTCGCTGCGCTGGTCTGTGTATCCGCCACGGGCCTGCTCGGGGGAAAGATAGTGAGCACTCCCGATGGCAGTGCTGCTCATTTTTGTAGTATTGTTATTGGCAGCGCGAGCTATGCCAAAATCCGTAACCTTAAGAATACCGTCAGGAGTAATAAGAATATTCTGAGGCTTGATGTCACGGTGAATGATGTGCTTTTGGTGAGCGTGTTCCAGTGCGCGGCAGATCTGCATGGAGTAGTCAACAGCCTCCTTCCAGTAAAGTCCGCCGGGCTTGCTCTTGATATATTCTTTCAGTGTCATTCCGTTAAGGAATTCCATTACAATATACTGTATGCCGTCTTCATCGCCCACATCATATATCTGTACTATGTTCTGATGGGAAAGACTTGCCGCCGCCTGAGACTCAATATTAAAGCGGCGGATAAACTCCTCGTCCTCCTTAAACTCACTGTGGAGCACCTTTACGGCCACAAAGCGGTTAAGCATACGATCCTTGGCCTTATAAACATTGGCCATGCCGCCGCTGCCCACCTTCTCGATTATTTCATATCTGTTGCCCAATACTCGTCCGATCACATTTCTCACCTACCTTTTTATCAAGATCACAGTGATATTGTCCTGTCCGCCGTTGTCGTTGGCAAGCTGAACAAGACGCCGAGCCTTTTCTTCAAGGGAAATGGCTTTGTTGCTGAGGATATAGGCTATGTCGATCTCAGCGACCATGTTGGTAAGCCCGTCACTGCACATCATAATAATATCACCGGGATTAAAGGCCACCAGATAGGTGTCTGTCTGAATTCGATCCTGAGTACCTACAGCCCGGGTAATATAATTGCGCCGTTCGTATGTAAGGGCATCCTCCCGGCTGATTTTTCCCTGATCGATCATTTCTTCCACAAGAGAATGATCCTTTGTTATCTGGAAAAGCCCTTTGGTCTTGAAAATATAGACGCGGCTGTCTCCCACATGACCGATATATGCGCTGTCTTGCGTAATTACACATACATCGCAGGTAGTACCCATCCCGCTGTATGACGGATTTGTAACGGACATTGAGTACACTCGCCTGTTAGCGTGGCTTACAGCAGAGGTTATCTTCACAAAAATGTTTCCTTCATCCTCGTTAAGAAGCTCCTCAAGTGTGCTGACCACATCCTTGACGGTCTCCGTGCTGGCAAGGTCACCGGCTCGGTGTCCGCCCATTCCGTCACACAGCACAAACAACGGATGCTTTGAGCTTGTGGAGAATCCGCAGCAATCCTGATTTTGCTCACGATGACGTCCTATATCAGACAATGAATAATGCTCCATTGAGGGTACACTCCTTTCATTTTCCCAATGAGTAAATACTTATCAAGTCTTTCCATATGTTGATATCAGCCGCTTATTTCGGCATTCCTGAGCTGTCCGCAGGAGGCGCTGATATCGCTCCCAAGCTCTCTTCTCATTGTAGCATTAATACCATTTTTGTTGAGATGATCCATAAACATAATTACCCGTTCTCGACTGCTTCGCACATAGCTACGCTCCTTTACGGGATTGATTGGAATAAGGTTGACATGGCAGTTGCGTCCTTTAAGGAGTTTCACCAGTTCCGCCGCACACTCAGGGCTGTCGTTAGTATCCGAAAGGGCGTATTCAAATGTTATCCGCCGCCCTGTTTGCTCAAAGTAAAAGTCACATGCGCTCATTATCTGAGCAATGGAATAAGCCTTTGCCACAGGCATCATTTTCTGCCTCAGGACATCATTCGGCGCATGGAGGGAAAGAGCCAGATTGACAGGCATATCCTCCTTTGCAAGTCTGATTATCTCCGGGACAAGTCCGCAGGTGGAAATAGTGATATGACGCCAGCCTATTCCGAGACCTAATGGTTCGTTAACGTTTTTGAGAAATTTTACAATATTGACATAATTATCCAATGGCTCACCTATACCCATGACTACAATATTGCTGATACGTATGCCAAGATGCTTTTGGGCGGCTATGATCTGACCCTCAATCTCACCGGGGAGCAGATTTCGTGTTAGCCCGTTAAGGGTGGATGCACAAAAGGTACAGCCCATACGACACCCAACCTGTGAGGAAATACATATACTGTAGCCGTGGCGATAGCTCATCACCACCGATTCCACTAAGTTTTTGTCATTAAGCTCAAAAAGCAGCTTCACTGTGCCGTCCAACTTTGAAGTAAGGGCGCGGTAAACCTTGGGGAGAGTGATTTCACTTTCCTTTTGCAGCTTCTCTCGGAGGGTTTTGCTTAAATCGGTACATTCACTAAAGCTTTCGACCCCGCAATGTATCCATTTAAAGAGCTGCTTTCCGCGGTATGAGCTTTCTTCCATGGACTTAAGGAATTCCGTCAGTTCTTCAATTGTAAGGTCCCTAAGATTTGTCATTTTGTTTTCCTTTCGGAGCTATTTCCTTTTAAATGCGGCAATAAAAAATCCGTCGGTACCATGCCTGTCAGGGCGCAACTGTACAAAGGCGTTTTCGGGCTCAGGCCCAATTCCCAAGGCCGACGCCGAAAATTCAGGCTGAGTTTTTAAAAACCATTTCACAATACCTTCGTTTTCCGCCTTGCTTATGGTGCATGTGGAGTAAACAAGTCTGCCTCCGGGGGACACATAACGGGCGGCATTGGCAAGTATAGTTTGCTGAAGCTTCGCTATCTCACCGCTATCCTGATTGTTTTTGCTCCATTTTATGTCAGGCTTGCGTCTGAGTATGCCGAGACCCGAGCAGGGAACATCCGCCAGCACTCGGGAAAACCTGCCTTCAAAGTCCGTTCTGAACACTGAAGCGTCGCTTACTATCGCTTTGACATCAACGTTTAGTCGGCGGGCATTTGCGCTGATAAGCTCAACCTTGTGGGGATAAAGGTCACAAGCCGTGACTTCGCCGCCAAGATATGCGGCAAAAACCGCCTTGCCGCCCGGTGCGGAGCAAAGGTCAAGTACGCTGTCACCGTTCTCCACCGCCAGTGCCAGCACTGCCAGCTGTGACGAGGCGTCCTGCACATTCACAAGGCCGTCAATGTACGCTTGGCAATGCGTTACGCTACCATCGCCGGTATAGATCACCGTATAAGGACTTATGTCCGTCCGCACAAAGTCCTGAGGCAGTTCCTGACAGTTGAGACGACAGTAGGCCTTGGGTTCCTCATTCATAGCCGATATAAGGCTTTCCGCTTCAGGTTGTTCTTTCTGCCATTTTTCCACCAGCCATAGGGGCATGGAGTATTTAACCGACAAAAGACGGCTTCCCTTAAGGCCCTTTGTAAAGTCCCCAGATCCAGCGGCGGAGCGGAGCATAGCGTTGACATACCCGGCGGAGGCCTGATGACCGTAGCGACGGCTCAGCTTTACACACTCGTTCACCGTAGCACCGTCGGGAATTTTGTCCATAAATTTAAGACAGTATATCCCCATGCGGAGAATGTTCAGTATCCACGGGGAAAGCTTTTTGATTTTGACAGATGAAATATTTGCAATTATGTTGTCGATATAGCCCCGATTTCTCACCGTGCCCATAACAATGCGGCTGCAGAGCCGGTTGTCCCTTTGATCCATGCCCGCCTCGTTGAGCCGATTTTCGAGGGCAATGTTGAGGTAGGCTCCGTCCCGGTCAATATCATACAGAACCTTAAGGGCTGTCTCCCGAGGTTTGGAAAGAGCCATCAGTTATCTCTCCGGCGGCTGTTGGCCATAGCTATAAATCTGAGCAGGTTGGCAACAGCTACAGCCGCAGCCGCAACATAGGTCATTGCCGCGCTGCCAAGCACCTTTTTTACTGCCGGAATTTCGTCACTTTCCAAATATCCGCTGGAGCCCAATATTTTGATGGCACGGTTTGACGCGTTGAATTCCACGGGAAGAGTGATCAGCTGGAAAAGTACGCTGGCCGCAAAAAACCATATTCCTAATTCCATAAGGAAATAGCTAAAATTCCCCATATAGCCCAAAACAAGGCCCAGTATGATTAGAAATGGCCCGTATTGGCAGCCTATATTCGCCACAGGCACAATAGCATTGCGCACTTTGATAGGAATATACCCCTGTGCATACTGTACCGCGTGCCCGGCCTCGTGTGCGGCTACTCCAACCGCTGCCACGGAGGTTGAGTCCCGGACGGAGTCCGAAAGGCGTATCACATTGCTTCGTGGGTCAAAGTGATCCGTAAGTTTGCCGCTTATGGACTCGACGCGTACATTATAAAGTCCGTTTTGATCCAATATCATCCTCGCAGCCTGAGAGGCCGTAAGGTTGTGAAGCGTCCTTACCTTGGAATATTTGTTAAACGTAGAGTTTACCATGGAGCTTGCCCACAGGGAAAAGAATGACGCCACTATAACAAGCATAAAATAAAACATAACTTACCTCCCTAAAACCGTTCCTGGTTGGATCTTGTGACCGCGAAGATATTCCTCCGCTGTCATTTTCTTTTTTCCTTCAAATTTGACATTTTCGATTTTCACAGCGCCGCTGCCGCAGGCCACTGTAATGCCGCTGTTGTCTGCGTTCAGTACCTGTCCGGGAGCTCCGCTGCCGGAGCTTAGCCTGACCATGTCAACAACAAACCGCTTACCCCCGAGAACAGAGTATGCCATGGGCCAAGGATTAAGTCCCCTTACCTTATTGTAAATTTCTTCGGACGTACTATTCCAGTTAATTTCACCCTCCGCCTTTGTGAGCATACCGGCGTAGCAGGCTTCGGCGTCATTCTGCTTTTCGGCGGAAAAGTCACCTCGCTTAAAGCGTTCAATGGTTTCGATCAGTATCCTTCCGCCCAACACTGCCAATTTGTCATGGAGCATTCCGGCGGTCATATCCTCACCAATGGGAACTTTGGCCTTAAGTATCATGTCGCCGGTGTCAAGCCCCTTATCCATATACATTGATGTAACGCCGCTTTCCTTATCACCCGCCATGACCGCACGCTGTATGGGCGCAGCCCCTCGGAACCGCGGTAACAGTGATGCGTGAATATTGATACAGCGGTATTTTGGGAAATTAAGGATATACTCCGGAAGTATCTTGCCATAGGCCACTACCACTATCAGCTCAGGCTGAAGCTCCCGAAGCAGCGGAAAAATTGCGTTGTCCTTAAGGGTAACGGGCTGGTATACCGGAAGTCCATGCTCCAGAGCATAGCTCTTTACCTCAGGCATGGAAAGCTCAAGCTTACGGCCCTTGGGCTTGTCAGGCTGGGATATTACCCCTACGATCTCGTTTGTGTTGTTTTCTACCAGCGCCTGAAGGCTTTGTCTGGCGAATTCAGGCGTTCCCATAAAAAGAATTTTCATCAGATCAATCCTTTATTTCAACAAACTTAATTACCTTTTCGACATAAAGTATGCCCTCAAGATGGTCACACTCATGGCACACACATCGGGCATATAGCCCCTCCCCTGTATATTCGAAGCGTCTTCCGTCCCGGTCATAGGCCACGACAGTGACTTTTTCGGGACGTTCCACCTCTCCGGCTTTTCCCGGTACGCTGAGACACCCTTCCACATCTACACAGCTGCCCTCAGAGGAGACGATGACCGGATTTACAAGCTCAAGCATCTTGTCGCCCAGGTTTATCACAATAGCACGCTTGAGTATTCCCACCTGAGGAGCCGCAAGACCTACGCCCTCCGCGCGGATAAGGGTTTCCTTCATGTCATCAAGGAGCTGATGCAGACGGCTGTCAAACTTCTCCACGGGACGACACTTTTTATTAAGACAAGGGTCGCCTATTTCTCTTATTTTTCTGTATGCCAAAATGATCATTCCTTTCAATTCATGCTGACAGGATTTATGTCAACTGCGACAGACATATCTGCGCCCGCTTTGTTTTTGTGTTTTTTCGCCGTACGCTCAAGTATTGTAATAAGGTCATCCACTTTTTTGCATTTGAGCCACACCCTCCAGCGCCAGCGACCCTGAATGCGGCCTATGGGAGCCTCGGAAGCCCCATATATCTGCACTCCCTCCAGCTTGTGGGTGGCCACCTCCCTGCGAAGTGAATCGGCGCAGCTGACAGCTGTGGCACGAGCAAGCTCCGGATCCGATGCGCTGAAAATAATATTGATAATCTTGCAAAATGGCGGATAACGGAATATACGGCGATACTCTATTTCCTCATTGTAAAAGGCTCGGTAATCCTGCCTCGCGGCAAAACGAATAACGCTGTTTTCCGGCATATAGGTCTGAACAACGGCCCGGCCCGGCTTGCTGCCCCGTCCGGCCCTGCCGCACACCTGAGTGATCAGGTTAAAGGCGCGCTCGTTCGCTCTGAAATCATCAGCGTTAAGGGCAGTGTCCGCTGCCAGTACACCCACCAGCGTCACTCCGGAAAAGTCCAGCCCCTTGGCAACCATCTGAGTACCGAGGAGTATATCCATTTTGTCATTTTTAAAGCTTTCTATAATTTTTTCGTGTCCACGCTTTCCGCCTGTGGTATCCACATCCATCCTGAGCAGTCTCGCGTCAGGGAAAATTTCGCTAAGCTGTGTCTCTGCCTTCTGTGTTCCGCTACCAAAGTCCTTGACTTTGTCGCTGCCGCACTGCGGGCAGACATCCGGCACAGGGGCAGTGTGACCGCAAAGGTGACACACAAGGGAGTTCCTGTTTTTGTGGTAGGTCATTGAAACGCTACAGTTGGGGCAGGTGAAAGTATAGCCGCAGCTTCGGCAGGATACAAAGGTGGAATAACCCCGGCGGTTTAGCAGCAGTATGCTCTGCTCACCGTTTTTGAGATTTTCGCTTATTTCACAGGCGAGCTTACGGCTGAGGACGGTTTTGTTCCCCTCTTCCAGCTCACGGCGCATATCCACAATATCTACCTTTGGCATTGGGTTATCATTATAACGTTTGTTTAGCTCAATGAGGCGGCAGGCCCCGTTTTGAGCCATATAGTAGGTCTCTACCGACGGAGTGGCCGACGCAAGCACAAGCTTACAGCCTGTGAGCTTGCTCCTCATAAACGCAATATTTTTTGCATTATAGCGGGGACTGCATTCGGATTTGTATGAGGCCTCATGCTCCTCGTCTATAATAATAAGTCCCAGATTATCACATGGGGCAAAAACCGCGCTACGGGCGCCCACTACGATCTTAGCGTCCCCTCGCTTTATCCTCCTCCAGCCGTCAAGCCTTTCACCCATAGAAAGGGCGCTGTGAATAACGGCAACACTGTCCCCGAACCGTCGGTAAAACCTGTCGGTTATCTGGGAGGTGAGAGCAATCTCCGGTACAAGGATAATTACCTGCTGTCCTTGGCTGATATAATGGGCGGCTACCTGCATATATATTTCGGTTTTTCCGCTGCCGGTGACCCCATGGATAAGAAAGGTCTGATCCGTGCCACAAAGTATGGCGTCAAGAGCGGCTTGCTGCTCCTCGGTCATAGGCAGGGGATCCTCCCTTACCCATTCCCTTCCCTCAAAGGGATTGCGCAACTGTTCCACGTTTTTGTATGCAATATAGCCCTTGTCGACCAGTATGTCAATAGTGCCCTTGCCGGCCGCAACAGCGGCGTCAATATCCGCGGCGGTGTATTCCGCGCCGTCCGCAAGGAGGTCGATGACTGAAGCCTGGACAGGAGCTCGGACGGCCATCTTACGGCTTAACTCCCGGGGATCCTCGTCCCCACAGTAATAGTAAACACGGATGAATTTTTCCGTAGCTCTTTGCTTTTCCTTAACGGTCTTGCGGACAATGCCGTTTTTAACCAGCGCGGAAATTATGGTTCCCGCACCTTTGCCCATTTCGCCCTTAAGCTGTTCTATCTCGGCGCTTCCTCCCTCAGAGCGAATTATCTCCACAAGGCGGCATCGCTTGCTACTTCTGGCAATGAATTTTTTCCCTTCCTCAGTATCCGCTTTCTCCGTCAGGGAAACGCTTTCCAAAAACTTCATTTCAAGTCCCGGGGGCAGGAAAAGGTGGGCTGCCGCCGAAAACGTGCAAAAGCAGTACTTACGTACATATCGGCAGAGCTCAATGGCCTCCGGACTGAGAACGGGTTCCTCGTCAATCGGACGCACAATGTCCTTCAGATCGGTAAAGTCTGTCTCGGTAAGTATGTCCGTGACATAGCCCTCCATCTGACGGTTTGAAAATCCAAATGGTACCTTTACCCTCATCCCTTTTTTTACCTTATCGGCAATACTGTCAGGCACACGGTAATGAAATTCCCTGTCAAGGGAAGGACTCGGACTGTTGATATAAACCTGAACGATAGAAGCCACTTTATCCTCCTCCCCTTGGCTTTTTTAAGCAATAGTCAATTCCCTAATTACTTTTTTTTTATTCCCGCCGCAACGGAGAGAATTTCGTGCGCAATGCGCTGCTTAGTGTCACTAAGGCTTATTGGTTCTCTTCCGTCACGGAAAAGCACAGTCACAACATTCGTATCCACGCCAAAGCCAGCGCCCATTGTATTGAGGTCATTGGCAACGATTATGTCGGCGTTCTTCCTGTACAGCTTTTCGGTAGCGCAGGCAATAAGGTTTTGTGTTTCCATACAAAAGCCGACCAGCACCTGTCCGGGCCTGCGTTCCTTGCCAAGCTCCGCAAGGATATCCGGATTTTTTGTGAGCCTGAGCTCATCAACGGCGGTATTCTTTTTTATCTTGTTTTCGGCACGGGTCTCGGGGCGGAAATCCCCTACCGCCGCAGCCATTACGATTATATCTGCGTATTCACGGTTTTCCATGACGGCACGGTGCATATCCCGGGCAGACACTACCGGTATGTTTTCCACTCCCATAGGTGTATCAAGGGAGACCGGTCCGCTTACAAGTCTGACATTAGCCCCACGCATGGCGGCGTTGGCAGCAATGGCGTAGCCCATTTTTCCGCTTGAGCCGTTTGATATATAGCGTATAGGGTCAATTGCTTCCCTTGTAGGCCCGGCAGTAACAAGCACATTAAGCCCATTAAGATCCTTTTCCATGGCTGTCTCCAGCGCTACCCTCTGCGCAATTTTTTCCGGTTCGGGCATACGACCCTTTCCGCTAATCCCGCAGGCAAGCAAGCCGCTGTCAGGCTCCATAAAAATATAGCCTAAATCCTTAAGTTTGGCTATGTTTCCCTGGACAATGACATTTTCATACATATTTGTATTCATTGCAGGGACAATTATGGTCGGCGCGCGGGTAGCCATTACGGTAGTAGATACCATATCATCCGCTATGCCGTTGGCGATTTTGCCTATAATATTAGCCGTTGCCGGACAAATAACAAAGGCGTCCGCCCTCTGAGCCAACGATATGTGCTTAATTTCCGTTACATCCGGCTCCTCAAACATATCAGTAATCACCGGCGTTTTGGCAATCGAGCGAAATGACAGTGGCGTTACAAACTCCCGGGCATGGTCGGTCATTATTACATCCACCCTTGCTCCCATTTTCACAAGGATGCTCACTACACTTATGGCCTTAAAGGCGGCTATGCCGCCGCACACACAGACAACAATATTCTTGCCCTTAAGCATGACTCTGATCTTCCTCATCCTTAATGGCTTCTTTTGCGGCGCTGGGAAGGATGGGATGAACATAGCCCTCTGATATCTCCTTGATAGCCATAGAGACCGCCTTGTCACAGTCTCCCGTGTGAGCCAGCTGACGGGCGCGCTTGCTTGTAGCGATCACAAGCGAATATCTGGAATCAAATTCCTTCATCAATGATGCAATTTCGGGATAGATCATTTTAAAAACTCCTTTTCAACAAATTCTATATTCCTTGGCATGTAGCTTTTTTCCGCTTCAACTATTGCTTCAAGCCGCGCCACGGCGTCGGCAAGGTCATCATTAATAAGAAGATAATTGTACTTGGCCGCCGTCTTGTATTCCTCCCTTGCCTTTTCAAAGCGCTTGGTTATGACCTGCGGCTCCTCAGTCCCCCTTCCGATAAGGCGGCTTTTCAGCACATCAAGGCTGGGCGGACTAACAAAAATAAACACACCCTCGGGATAATGGGAACGCACCTGCATGGCCCCGTTGCACTCGATTTCAAGAATAACGTTCCTTCCCTGCTCAAGTTGCTCCATGACCTTGCTCTTAGGCGTACCGTAATAGTTGTCGCAGTAGACTGCGTGCTCCAAAAAATCTCCCTTAGCAATTCTTGTCCGGAACTCCTCCGGAGTTATAAAAAAGTAATTCTTGCCGTCAACCTCACCCGGTCGGGGTCTGCGGGTCGTAGCGGACACGGAGAGCCATGTATCGGGGTGCTTTTTCATGAACTCGCCGCATATGGTCCCCTTACCAGCTCCACTGGGACCGGATATGACAAAAAGGTTACCTTTCATCCTCTTCCTCCTCTACAATGAGCAGCTTTGCCTCATGGCGAGAGGCAATGGTTTCGGGCTGGATAGCCGACAGTATCACATGACAGCTATCCATAATGATGACGCTACGTGTTTTTCTGCCATATGTAGCGTCAATAAGCATCCCCTTTTCCCGGCTTTCCTGTATAAGCCTTTTTACCGGAGCGCTGTCCGGTGAAACCACCGAAACAAGCCGCAGGTCAGAAATCATATTGCCATAGCCTATATTTATTAAGCGCATTATACGTCCTCCTTAAGGTCTATTCCACATTCTGGCACTGTTCACGGAGCTTTTCGATCTCGGCCTTTACGTCAATGACTATTTTGGCTGTGTCAAGATCATTGCTTTTGCTGCCTACTGTATTGATCTCACGGTTCATTTCCTGTATAAGGAAATCAAGCTTACGACCCACAGACTCGTCGCTTTTAAGCATAGTGCGCAGCTGTGAAATATGACTCTTAAGACGCACAATCTCCTCGTTCACATTGACACGGTCTGAGAATATTGCCACCTCTGTGAGAAGTCGTCCCTCGTCATAAGGAATATCTTCCATGAGCTGTTTCATCCTGGCAGTAATGCGCTGGCGGTATTCCTCCACAATGAAAGGAGCCCGCTCCTGTATTTTTTCCGTAAGAGCGTCAATTATATCAAGCCTTTCGTTCATATCCTCATAGAGACGCCTTCCCTCGTTGATGCGCATTGTGTCAAAGCCGGCAAGCGCCTGCTCCTCAGCCTCAAGAATGGCGTTAAGCAGAGCCTCGTCATCTTCCTCCGCCTTGTCAACCAAAAACACATCCGGAATACGCAAAAAGCTTTCGGCCTGTGCGCCCACTTCCAGTCCAAGCTCATGGGCAATGCACTCCATTCCCTGCAAATAGCCTCTGGCAAGCTCCACATTCACCTTGACAGTGCCTCCGGAGGCCTCCTTGTTTTCCACTGTCACAAAGACATCGGCCTTCCCCCGAACAATTACCTTTGAAGCCGCTTTTTTTACAGCCTCCTCAGCAAAGGCGTATACACGGGGACATTTAACGGTAAAATCACTGTAGCGGTGGTTTACCGACTTGACCTCCACCGTAAATTCCTTTCCGTTAACGGAGGCCTTTCCGCTTCCGTATCCGGTCATGCTTTTAATCATACGTTCACCTTCTTTTTAATACAAATATATACTCCGCAAGCTACCTGACACCGCAACAAGGCACTTTGGCGGGAAACATCCTTTGTTAAAAAAACATATCATTTTAAATTATATCATTTTTGAGCCTCAAAGTCAACACTTGGTGCAAAATTTAATAAAAACGGAAAACTTTTGTAAAAAAATTATGAAATGTTACTGGACATATTGTTTAGTAAATGGTATAATAACTAAACAAAAGATGTCCCATGACGGGCTTTCAGCCCTTATTGAAGCGCTGAATAATTCGCGCCCACAGCTCTCAAAACAATCATTGACGGTATTTTTCCACAGCTCGGTAAAAAATCTGAGATACATCAGATATTTATGCTTTTTTGCCTTGCTGCGAGAAAATTTTTCTCACCGATCAGCATTTTAGAATTAATCAGTGCTTCCCTATCTTTAATTAGAAAATCTAAGACAGGATGATTTTATGGACAAAAAATATAAATGGATGCTGCTTTCCCAAGACTGCCCCGGTTCACGTAGCAGTCTTGACCGGCTTTGTCATGATTATCAGGATATACCTGACAGTGATCCACGGCTGTGCTCATCCTCGGCATTGTCAATATTAAATACTATTGACAAAAAACTTAATGAGGAATATCGATTAGTTTGCTATCCGGAGTCGGACTATCCCGATCAGCTTCGACAGCTCTCAAGGCCTCCGGCTGTGCTCTATATAAAGGGAAACGGGCAGCTTCCCAAGGGTGGTGAAGGAATAGCCGTTGTCGGCTCGCGAAGGGCAACCCCTTACGGCCTTACGGTGACAGCTGATTTTTGCCGTGATCTGTGTCAGACAGGCTTTGTAATCGTTTCAGGCGGTGCGCGAGGCGTAGATACCGCCGCATCGGAAGCCGCTCTCAAATTTGGCGGAAGGACGGTAGTTGTGTTAGGCTGCGGAGCAGACGTGGTATATCCTGAGGAGAACGCACAGCTGTTTGACCGGGTCACCGAAAGTGACGGCTTAATCATAAGCGAATATTTTTTCGGAGCTAAACCAAACGCCAGAAATTTCCCCAAGCGCAATCGGATAATAGCCGCCCTGTCGGGATGCTGCCTTGTGACGGAGGCAGGACTTCACAGCGGCTCGCTGATAACGGCGGAATTAGCCTCGGATCTTCGCCGACCCGTATTTGCCGTGCCGGGTAACATTACCTCCGCTGCCAGCGCGGGCACAAACAGCCTGATCAGGGGCGGCTGCTTCATGGCAACTGATCCCATGCAATTGGCGTCGGAAATGAGAGCTATGCTGTCATTCGGGCAGGACAGGTCAAAGCGTACCGAAACGCTTATGCGGGGCAAACCCTTGCAACAAAGGAAGCCTTCAAAGAAGGAACGTGTCCTCTCCCCTGATGAGGAAAGGGTTGTCGATCTTATACGTCATGGCCGGACATCTAAGGATGAGATCATGCTGAACATGCCAATGGAGGAAACAGTCCTTAATAATCTGCTTGTCATGATGGAGCTCAATGGTATCATTAAAAAATGTAGCGGTAATTTGTATATGGAAGCGGATTAAACAAAACAGACACAAAGCAACAGGAAAATATTTTCCGCTGCTTTGTGTCCGTTTACATTTTTGTCAGCAGTTAAGCCATACATCAATATTCTTCCGATCAGGTCTCTCAAACATCTTGCTTCGCCTTTCGGCTGGCATCACATATTATCACAACTATATAACTAAACGAAAGATGTCCCCCGGGTCTCGTCTACCGACTCGGTCGGTGCATCTGCTTCGCAGAGGCCGCCGGCAGAGGGCGTCCTCTATAGGCGGCGGCATACTTTTCGTTTTTCGGCGGGTGTTCCTTTCTCCCACCGAAAACGCCCCATTACAGGCTTTCAGCCCTTATTAAAGGGACTGCATTTTTACAGTCCCTTTCAGCTATATTCCAAGTATAAAAGCAGCAAATTTAAAATAAATAAACAAGGAAATTGCGTCTACGATAGTGGTGATAAACGGGCTTGCCATTACTGCAGGGTCAAAGCCAAGCTTTTTCGCAAGCATAGGAAGCGTACAGCCCACTATCTTCGCAACACAGACCGTGCAAATAAGGGTCAGACATATCACTGCCGCTACCATAAAGGTTATGCCATCGTTACCAAGAACAAGGCGGTCAAAAAGCATTATCTTAGCAAAATTTGCCGCCGCGAGCGCTATGCTGCAGCACAGCGCTACCCGGATCTCTTTCCATATTACTTTAAAAATGTCCCTGAACTCTATCTCACCCAAGGATATTCCGCGTATGATCGTGACGCTGGCCTGACTGCCGCTGTTGCCCCCTGTGTCCATGATCATTGGAATAAAGGCGCTAAGAGCCATTTGAGCGGAAAGAGCGTCCTCAAAGGATGTAATTATCATCCCGGTAAATGTGGCCGATATCATCAGCAACAAAAGCCACGGGATACGGCTTTTGAAGGTTTCAATAATCCCGGTTTTGAGATAAGGCTTATCCACAGGTACGATAGCAGCCATCTTCTCGATATCCTCGGTGGTCTCCTCCTCTATAACGTCCATTACATCGTCAAAGGTGACTATGCCCACAAGGCGCTTTTCTTCGTCCACCACAGGCATAACAAGCAGGTCATACTTGGAAAAGTTTTGGGCCACAAGCTCCCTGTCCTCAATTGTCTCGGCAAAAACGATATTTTCATCCATTATTTGGCCGATATGCTCGTCCTCATCCGCAAGAATAAGATCCTGAATCGTGACCTGTCCCAGCAGCAAACGGCTGTCATCAATGACAAAGCAGTTGTTGATGGTCTCCTTGTCAACGCCTATACGTCGGATACGCTTAATAGCTTCCGCCACGGTCATTTTGGGGCGCAGGGAGACATACTCGATGGTCATTATGCTACCGGCGCTGTCCTCAGGATACTTAAGTATTTCGTTGATGGACTTGCGGGTTTCCGGGTCAGCCTGACGAAGTATCCGCTTGACAACGTTAGCGGGCATTTCCTCAATTATGTCAACCGCATCGTCCACATACATCTCGTCCAGCACTTCCTTCAGCTCCGTATCGCTGAAAGAGGTAATGAGCTGCTCTTGAGCAGCGTCGTCCATCTCTACAAAGGTTTCCGCCGCCTGCTCCTTTGGGAGCAAACGGAAAAGCACCGGCAGACTTTCATTGCCAAGCTCGTCAAATATTGCCGCAATATCCGCCGGCTTCATAGTGACAAGTACGTCTTTAATTGAAGCATAACGCTTTGCGTCAAGCAAAGCAAGCAGGGTTTTTACCACTGCAGTAAATTCTTCAGCCATAAAAATACCTCCTCTGATATGTAATCAACGGAGGCGGCTGTTGCTAACGGGCGGACCCATGGATCGCCTTATTTTGTTGGCAACAGACGCCGCTACAGCCTGAGCCCATGGAGTTCGCTCCTTTCGCAAATAAATCTGAAATTCAGTATTAAAAGGACTATTCGTTACGAACAGCCCTTTTAGGGAAGCTCTGATTAAATCCGATTGATTCTAAAACGCGGACGCGGGTCTTAAGCCGCATGCACGAATTGCGCAGAAGTCCCTTAGTTGTTATGCTTTTAAAAAAATGTTTAAATCAGTCAGCAAAATTGGAAGACACTAATTCCTCAAGCGCGTCGATAGCCTCTTGCTCGTCAGGACCCTCGGCTGTAACGGTAATAGCAGTTCCCCTTGTTACTCCAAGAGAGAGCACCCCCAAAAGGCTCTTGGCGTTAATCTTACGGTCATCCTTTGATACCCAGATGGATGATTTAAATTCGGTAGCCTTCTGAATGAAAAACGTAGCAGGACGCGCATGCAATCCAACCTGATTTTGTACGACAATTTCTTTAGAAACCATTTTAATTGCTCCTTTATTGATTTATAGACATATGCCCCAAAATTATATATTATTATTCTACTACTTTTTTATAAAATAGTCAACCACATATATTTAAGAAAATATACCTTTTTAGAAACTTTTTTTGTCGATTATTGCTAAAATAAACAACTAAAATTTAAATTATTCTCAGCTAAAGAAGATTGCGAACAACACCGTATACAACAAGGATAACGCAGCACATTATAATTATCGTATTGAATATGGGGCTGCTTTTACTCAGCCATTGCGGCATAAATATAATTTTTATCACTAAAAGCGCTCCAAAAAAAGGAAGCATGAAAAACAAAACGGGATTACAACCAAAGGCTTGAGCAAATTCCAATTTCGAAGCGTGAAGCAACAGCCGGGAAATGCCGCAGCCCGGACAATCAAGCCCTGTCAGCATATGGAACAAGCATGGGACGGATATCCCGGTGAGCCTTACTAATATATAATATGCCCCAAGTGCCAAAGCGACGACAGCTGTCTCTTTAATTATTTTTTTACGCTCAGACAATCACTATCATCCTCCAAAGGTAATGGCCCGTAGTGAACAAAATTGCAACTGTGTAATCATTGCCCTCTGGCAATTTTGTTAAGCTCACTCTGGAGCAGTGCATACGTGATGATCCAAAAGCCGAAAATATTAAGTATAAGGTAAAGAACATTGTTGGATGTACTTACACCTTTTTCACGGTTGTAATTATCAATTACCTCACCGCACTTAAAAATCCAATACAGCCCGTAAATACCACAGGTGATTATGCTGAAAAGTATCACCATGCCGCCCGAAGTCGCGTTTGGATTAGCGGAGACGCGGTTTGTGTCCTCTGCAAGGCAATACATCCAATAAATGGAATATATCCCGCACGTAATGATGGAAAGTACGATTGCCAAAGGAATGCTGCGTTGAAAAATGCCATAGTTTGAGCCTTGGTTATATACATGAGTTATGATCGGCTCATTGGCAGAATTGGAAGACGGCTGTTCAAGAGGAGCGCCGCAGCTTCTGCAAAAACGTCCGCCTTCTTCATTATTAGCACCGCAATTTTTACAAAACATTTTTTTCATACCCTTTCTTTATATCTTACAATAAAGTATAACATAGCTTTTGAAATTTGTCAATAAAAAGGTAGAGTGTTTTGTTATGCTTTTGTAGGATTGTTTATGACGTTAACATAACTAAACGAAAGATGTCCCCCGAGTCTCGTCTACCGACTCGGTCGGTGCTTCTGCTTCGCAGAGGCTGCCCCCGGCAGAGGGCACCATCCGCCGGGGGCGGGCGACCATTTCGTTTTTCGGTATGAGATCAATCTCACACCGAAAACGCCCCATGACGGGCTTTCAGCCCTTATTGAACACCATTACTTAACTGTAAGCCGCAAGGAACGTTTTTTTGCTATTTTTCAACGATTGTGCGATCCTCGCTTTTAAGCTTTTTCATAAACAAAGCCGCGAAAGGAATACAGGTCAGGAATGTGCACAGATCGGCAAGTGGCTGCGCGATCTGTACGCCCAAAGTTCCCAGCAGAGGTGGCAGAATAAATATAAGCGGCAAAAAGTAGACCCCTTGACGGCACATAGAAAGGAATGTTGCCGATGCCGCCTGACCCGTGGACTGGAAGGTCATGTTACACACCGTGCCTAAGGGCAGCAGCGGCGTCACAAGGCACTGATACCTGAGGGCTTCGACTCCAAGGCGCACGGTTTCGGGATTGTCGTCAATAAAGGCCCGGATAATATACGGAGCAAACACAAAGCCAACTACCGCAAGGGCGGACATTATTACCGTAGCTACCTTAAAGAAAAACATACAGGCTCGACGCACTCTGTCCTTATTCCCCGCACCGTAGTTGTAGCCGCATACCGGCTGGAAGCCCTGGCCAAAGCCGATCATGCTTGAGTAAATCATCATAAATATCTTCCCCACCACGCTCATAGCCGCAATGGCCGGGTCACCGTAGGGCCTGGCGGCATTGTTGAGACTGGCTGTGGCTATGCTGCCAAGGCCTTGACGCATGAAGGATGGAGCGCCGTTTTTTAAAATAGTAATGTAGGTCTTTACTTTTTTTGAAATAAGCCGGGGCGAGATCACAAGCTCAGACTTTCTGAGCAGAAAAATGCTCAAAAGTATTGAAAAGCTGACGAACTGGCTTAGGCCGGTGGCAAGTCCGGCTCCGGCGGTTTTCATGCCAAAGCCAAAGATAAATATGGGGTCCAGCACTATGTTTAGCGCTCCCCCTGACACCATACCTATCAGTGCCAGCCGCGCTTTTCCCTCAAAGCGGAGAATATTGTTCATAAAGAACGTGGCTATCATCAGTGGGGCGGCGTAAACGATATATTTTGCGTAGTCCAGCGCATACGGGAGTATAGTCTCGGTTGAACCAAGTAGAAACATCATTGGCCGAATAAAGATCAGTATGGGTATCATCAGCAGTACGCCCATTACCAGCGCAAAGAAAAATCCGCTGGAAACAATTGTATTTGCCTGCTCACGATCTCCTCTGCCCAGCAACCGAGAAACCGTGGCGCCACTGCCCATGCCTATGGTGAAGCCCACAGCCTGAATTATCGACATGAGCGACAGCACTACTCCGATGGCTCCGGATGCGCTTGTACCAAGCTTAGACACAAAATATGCGTCGGCCATATTGTAGATTGAGGTCACCATCATTGTGATCATTGTAGGTATAGCAAGCGACACTATGAGACCCGGAATGGGCTTTTCGGCAAGTGGATCTTGTTTTGTCTTACTTGTTGTCATTTGTAATCACCTTTGTGCGTTTGCAATTTTTTGAAATGTCTCCACAGCTGTTAAAAGGATGTCATCCGGGAAGTCGTAGCCTTCAGTGTGCAAGGCGGGCCAATCCCCGTCCCCTATACCGAAGAATGCGCCCTTTACTTGCTTAAGATAGTATCCAAAGTCCTCACTCCAGCGCATAGGCTGAGGCAGTGGGGCATAATTGTCAAGTATCGAGGCAAGCTTATCCACACAGCTGTCATTGCTACGTGTTTCAGGAAACGGATCTCGAATTTCGTATGTAAATTCCATTCCTTTGCTTTCGGCGGAGCAAAGAGCGATTATACGCTCCTTAAGGGCTTCAAGCTCCTCTTCGTCCTCACCCCGTATGGTGAGACAAAGCTTCCCGTCCCCGGCACTTGTGCCGTAGGACTCGCCGCCTACAGTCACGCCTACTACCGTGATAAGCGTCATATGTTTGAGATCATTTTTTAGGTTATCCAGCGCAAGAATCACCCTTGATATGGCATATGTCGGATTTATCCCGTTTTCCGGATAAGCTGCATGGGATCTTTTACCCTTAAAGCTCAGCTCAAGACCCATGCTGGCACAGGCAAAGACGCCCTTGCGGCAATACGCCTTTCCTTTTTCAAAGCCGGGGAGATTGTGAAAGCCGTAAATTTCTTCTATGCCCTGCTCCCTGAGCAGTCCCGCGCATTCTCTTGCCCCTGTTCCGATCTCCTCCGCAGGCTGAAAAATGAAGTAAAGGGTGTTTTCGCTTTTGGCCTCGCAGGCAAAGGCGGCCAATGCGGCGCTGTGCCCGTCATGGCCGCATCGGTGGCTTACACCGGCGTTCTTGGAGGCATAGGGGCAGGCTGAGCCTTCCGGGATAGGAAGCGCGTCCATATCCGCCCGGAACGCAAGCTTCCTGTCCCCTCCCCTTTTGACCGCATAAAACCAGCCGTCCATGGGGCAGATCTCACAGTCTGAATTTTCACGGATAAAATCCATCAGTATTGCCTGAGTCTTTGTTTCATGGCCGCTTAGCTCCGCATTTGAGTGGAGCAAATGTCGGAGAGCAATATATTTTTCAATATCCATATGATATACCTCGCAAATTGACAAAATAAATATGGGCGGATATTTGATCCGCCCCGTTTTTATTCATGTACTGTAAGAACTGTTTTAACTGCGCTCTTTTCAAAGCGGATCTTGTTTTTGTCGGCGCCTGACTCAATAACCACGCTGTCCTCTTTGATTCCGGCAATCTTACCCATAACGCCGCCGATAGTTATTACTTCATCACCTATCTGAAGGGAATCCAGCATAAGTAGCTGCTCCCGTTCCCGCTTCTTGTTGCTGCGGCTCATGAAGTAGAACATAGCGATAAGAATTACGATCATTATGCCGTATGACAAATACATACTCATGTGATTTTCATCTCCTTTTATTTATTTTCATTAATTATTTGCTTAATCACAGCTTCGGCCACCTCGGTCATTTCCTCAGGACCCGGATCCTTGAAGTTTACATAATCCATTTCGGTGATTTTCCGAAGAGCGATATAAACATCCTCTGTGTCGCTAAGGCCAAGCTTTTCCAAAAGCCTGTTGCCCTCAACGCTTATGGCGCAGACTACGCCGTTTTCATTTGTCAGGACATCATCGCCCTCCCTTACAAAATCCGAAAGGTCGGCAAGCACATCCTGATTTTCGTAAATATTCTGACAGTAGGCCTTGTCAATAATATACACCCGGCTTTGTCCTTGCCCTACGGACAAAGTGTTTTTTGCCAGGTTGGACTGCTGTTGAGCTGCCGACACATTTGACGTAAACGGGATCACGGAAATTTCGATGTATTTTTTTCCGTCACCGTTGATATCGTCGATTACGGCCT
Source organism: uncultured Oscillospiraceae bacterium (assembly GCA_964442035.1). Lineage (GTDB taxonomy): Bacteria > Bacillota > Clostridia > UMGS1883 > UMGS1883 > JAFLUQ01. The sequence goes on along the minus strand of CAYTWZ010000013.1, from coordinate 594 downwards.
CAAGCGTCGATACATTGTCGTAAAATGCCTCGCTATCGAAGTAGTTTTCCCCAATGTACGAAATAACAAGATCAGGCTCCACACGGTCTGTACAGCTACGCACCGCCACAATTACCCCGATCAGAGCTGCCACAGCTAAGATCACGTACAGCCGTCTGCCGCTGAAAAACACCCTAAGACCCTTTTGTTCGGATCTGTTTTTCGCCACAAAAAGCCCTCCTTTTCAATTACCGTCATTGCTAAATTATATCATATTTTGCATTGCATGTCAACAGCAAATTATCAGTTTTATTTTTTGGTTTTGTTTTTTCGGTATTCGGTGGGGCTGCAGCCGTAAAAGGAACGAAATGCCGACGAAAAATAAAGCTGATCATCAAACCCTGCCGACATCGCCACCTGACCGATGCTGAGGTTAGTTTCGCCCAAAAGCCTTGCGGCGGTTTTCATTCTGAATTCCTTTATATATTGCTTTGGCGATACCCCAAGCTTCTCCTTAAACAAGCGGCAGAGATAGCTGCGGTTGATGCCCACATAATCGCTTATGGCATTGATTGAGGTATTGTTGTGATAGTGTATAGTATGGATGTAATTGAT
>CAYTWZ010000012.1:0-29452 GCA_964442035.1 uncultured Oscillospiraceae bacterium | reverse complement strand
TACCGCGCCTTTTTGTCCCTTAGTCCGAAGCCCTTGACATCAAGACTACGCACTCCACGTGTGCTGTATGAGGAAACTGGTCAAAGGGCGTAATATCCCGCATCTCATACCCCAGCTCACGCAGCAAAGCGCAGTCTCGAGCCATCGTAGATGGGTTACAGGAAACGTATACTATCCTCTCCGGATCAAGCTTAGCGGCAGCCTCCAGCAACTTATGATCACAGCCCTTACGGGGCGGGTCAAGGACTACTACATCCGCTCTTGCGCTCCCCGCTGCCATTTTGGGGCACAGCTCTTCTGCTTTGCCGCAGTAGAATTCAGCGTTTTCTATGCCGTTAATTCGGGCATTCTCCTTAGCGTTTTCCACAGCTTCGGGAATGATTTCTATACCTATGACCTTTTTTGCCTTATCCGCCAGATACAAACCTATACTTCCGGCTCCGCAGTATAAGTCAAATACAGTTTCGCTTCCGGTAAGAGCGCAAAGCTCCTTGGTGCAAGCATACAGCTTTTCGGTAGTGTACGGATTGACCTGATAAAAGCTTTTGTAATTGATTTTGTACCTGATATGTCCTATGGTGTCAAAAATGTAATCCCGGCCCCAGATAATATCCTGCTTTTCTCCAAGTATGGTATTGGTCTTTTTGGAATTAATATTTAAAACGAGCCCTACAAGATTTGGGAATTTCTCTCTGAGCTTGTCCGCCAGTGCTGAAATTTCTTTGGGTCTGAAAGCTGCTACAAGTATAGCCATGACTTCAGTCTTTCCGCTGCGGACATAGATATGGCGAAGACATCCTTTACCGCTTTCTTCATTGTAGGCGGTAATTCCCGCTTCATTTGCCCAATTGCCTATCTGGGCGGCTATCTCGTTTAACAACGGATTTTGCAGGCAGCATTCCTCAAAAGGCACTACACGATGGCTATGAGGGGCATAAAACCCAAACCCGAGTCTCATCTCAGTATCGGCAACAGGATATTGGGCCTTATTACGGTACCCTTGATTCGGTTCACTACCTATACATGGCCTTACCACTGTTTCATAGAAGCCGCCTATACGCCGGATGGCATCAGATACGCTTTTGCGCTTAAGTTCCAATTGAAATCCGTAATTACAATTAAGGAGACTGCATCCACCGCACTTGCCAAATACTGGGCAGGACGGCTCCACTCGATTGATTGACGGAGATATTACTTCCAACAGCTTACCGTAGCCATAGCTTTTAGTCTCTTTTAATACAAGTATTCTTATTGTATCTCCAGGAAGAACGCCGGGTACAAAATATGTATAGCCATCCTCCCGACGGGCTATGCCCTCTCCCTCACTGCCTACCGCCGATACAGTGACAGTTAATATATCATTCTTCATAATTGTCTCTCCACTTTGCTTTTTTAATAAGGGCAGAAATCCCGTCATGGGGTTGTTTTGACGGAGATCAACTTCCCACCGAAAAACAAAAGTGTCGCGCGCCATCGGTGGAGACCCCTCGCTGGTGGCAGCCTCCGCAAAGCAGAAGCACCGACCAAGTCGGCAGACGAGACCTAGGGGACATCTTTCGTTTAGTTATACCGGATACTGTAAATGTTTATGGTATTTTTCAGTCCCGCAAATTTTTTAAATTTCTGTAGGGTCAGAGAGGCCAAGCTCAACTTTGACAAAGAGAAATTCCAACGGTGGAACACTGATCTTGATTTTATAATTACAGTATGGAATTTCCTCACCGGTCAAAAGGTTTTCACAATGCTTAACTTTAAAACGTCCAAGTCCGATATAATGTGACTCATAATTTTCAGTGGAGGCGTTTACCGCCACAATAATGCCCTCGCTTTCACCGTGCCTGCCGAAAGCATCCATCTCCTTACGCATGCTGCGCAAATACACAACTATGTCGTTATAACACAACAACGGCTCAAAATATCCTGTACGAAGACACATATGATTATTATAAAGGCCTATCAGTTTCTTATGAAAATCAAGCAGAGCTATGTTTTCATCGCCCCATGGGAAGCAGCGGCGATTAAATGGGTCGGTATAGCCATCAAGGCCAACCTCGTCACCATAATATACGCAGGGAGTACCCGGTAAGGTCATCTGAAGCACTACCGCCAAGGCAATACGCTTCAGAGCAAGATCCCGGTCTGCAGGGCTGGGTACATAAGCAGCTTGTTGCTCACGACTCATTGAGTCTACAGACGGAGCTCCGCTCAGAACCGTAAGAGCTCTTGGCACGTCATGGCTGGATATAAGATTAAGACAGGTATACAAAGCCTCCTTGGGATAATTCTCCACCATTGAGCTTATACGGCGTATGAAACGATGGGCGTTTCCATATACAAGATAATCAAGTATCGCTCCACGGGTCACGTAATTCATGACAGCGTCAAGGCTCTTTCCCCAAAAATACTCACGCTGTTTTCCATAACTGATCTTGTGGCTGGCATCTTCCCACACCTCACCGATAATAACGGCGTCACTGTCCTGAGACTTCACTGCCTTACGCAGTTCCTTGATAAACTCATCAGGCAACTCATCCGCAACGTCAAGTCTCCATCCTGAAGCACCATTCTTGATCCAGCGGCGAACGATTGAGTTATCGTCTTTAATAATATAATTCATATAGCCGTCATTCATTTCACAGGTGTTTGGCATGGTTGTAAATCCCCACCAAGACTCGTATTTATGCGGCCATTCAATAAAGCTATACCAATCACGGTACGGGCTGTCCTGACTTTGATAAGCGCCTACGCTGTCATAATTGCCGTATTTGTTAAAGTACCTGCTGTCATCGCCAGTATGGCTGAAAACTCCGTCAAGGATAAGGCGGATACCGTTATTCTTAAACTCCTTTGCCAAGTTCTTAAAATCCTCATTGGTGCCCAAAAGCGGGTCAATTGTTTCGTAATCTCCTGTATTATACCTATGGTTAGAACTGGATTTAAAAATAGGATTAAGATATATAGCCCCTATGCCCAATTCCTTAAAATAAGGCAGCTTTTCGCGTATTCCCTCAAGGTTGCCGCCAAAAAAGTCATCCGATGTATATTCTCCGCCAAACTGCTCTGCCTTAAAAAACGGCTGATCGCCCCAATTGCGGCGAATACCATGGAAAGGAGTTTCTCCGCTACGATTGAAACGGTCGGGAAATATATGGTACACTACTGTGTCCTTCATCCATTGAGGACTTTTATAATCCCGGGTATAAACTGTGATTTGGAAAAGCTTCTCCGGTTTTTCAGCGCATAGTTCACCGTTTCCCCCAAGTAATTCGGCATTGTTGCCATAGTATGCGGTTTCGCCGTCTGCCACCGCCTTGAAATAATACCACACAAGGCCCTCTGTCTCAGGCATTATAACACTGCATTCAAATACACGGTTGCCGTTTACCTCGAACACATGGTACATGGGAAAAATTTTATCATTAATAATACAATCCACACTTTGTGGAATAGAATACGATTCCACCGCAACCCTCAATCGAACAGCAGTACCGCATTTAACCGCACCAAATGGCTTTCGGTACAGAGTTTTTCTTGAATGATGCTCTATATTCATACCTTTGTTCATTCCTAATCTGTATAGATTTTGCAAAAACAACTACACATAATATTTTATTCTATTTCGCCGAGATTGTCAATAGTTTTTGCGTTTTTAAAGCAGAAAAAAGTCAATCAATAATCCAATGTAAATAAGTAAACACTGGCTAATTCTAAAAATGATGCATGTCAATGAAATTTTCCCTGCAGCAAGGCAAAAAGTCCGTAAATACTTGTTGCATCTTGAGCTTTTTAACCGGGCTTTGGAGAAAATAATAAGGCTGGAAGCCCTCATGGGCATTTTTGGTGGAATATACTTTTACTGTAACTTTAAAAAGATACTATGTTTCATACATTTTAATACAATTTCAGTTACTATCTTGATTTACGTCTCACTGCTCTTGATGATAAAATACGCAGCAATGCCCTTTCAGTCAGATTTGCACCATGGCGAGTACAAACTAAACAGCCTGCGGCTTTAAGCCGCAGGCTGAGAAGTAATTTCTAATTATTCACCAGTGATACCGGACTGAGCCATATTTTCAACAAGCTTCTTCTGTACACAGAAGTATACAATGAGAAGAGGAACAAGGAAGATAAGGACTGCAGCCTGCTTAACGGCATCAAACGCGAAAGACGATGCTGCCGGTGCGTCAAACCATGTCTGTACAGCAGTGACAATTGTATCGGACTGAGACTCGGCAAACTTCTGGGAAAGGCGAACGGCTACGAACGGTCCATCGGGATAGAAATAACCTGTGTAGTATGTATCGCCATAGTTCCATACGAAGGACAGAATAGCAACTGTCATTATTGTAGGAGTCGCATTTGGAAGAGCAATCTTGAAATATGTCTTGTAGAAGCCGCATCCATCTATAAGAGCGGCCTCCTCCAGTTCCTTAGGAAGTCCAAGGAAGAACTGGCGGAACAAGTAAATGAACATGCTCTGTTTAAGTCCAAAGCCGAAAATCGAAAGCAGATACAAAGTGATTGGCTTATTGATAAGATCAATGGGGCCGCCTGTCAGTGCTGTGAAAATACCAAAAATATCAAAGTTTTTGAAGTTCAAGTACTGGGAAATCAACAGCGACTGGTCAGGAACTATAAAGGCCAGAATGATTAGGAAGAATATTACGTTACCAAAGGGAATTTTTATTCTGCCAAGTACATAACCGGCCATAGCACTGATAAACACCTGAATTACCGCTATACTCGCTGCATAAAGCAACGACATGAGCATAATACTAAAGTTACCGTAAACAAGTCTTATTGCAGCCTTAAAGCTGTCAATTGAGAAGTGCTTCGGAACCCATACGATATCAGGGTTGCCCAGGTCTTCAACATCGTTGAAGACCATGGGGAACAGCTTGATGATCGGATAAAGAATGGTGAAACACATACCTATGATAAGAGAGATTGCAAAAATTTTGAATACAAGATTCTGGAAATAGCGAGTTCTGTGAAGGGGATCGGTAATGGAATGGTCATTCCACTTTTCCTTTATCCAGGCTGCAAAACCAATTCCGGTTTTCTGCTTTTTGCTTTTACTTGCCATAGTTTAATTTCACCACCTTCGTAAGAATAAAGATAAGGATGAGCATTGCCACAAGCACATTCAGCATGAAGCATACGGATAGCGCACTTCCGACGCCAATATTATTGCGGCTGAATGCGAATGCGTATATTTCTTCGGATATCGTGGATGCTAGGAACAGGTCAACCAAAGTGTAAATGAATACAAACATTGTGGTATTGCCAACAATAGGGAAGGTGACCTTCCAGAATGTTTCGTAAGTCGTGCAGCCTTCGATCTTGGCAACCTCATAAAGTGATGGGTTGATTGACTGAAGGGCGGCAAGGTACATAAGTGTCTGTACACCGGCCTTAGAAACTATTGCAAATACATCGCTGATTACTCCCACAACGAAGCTGATTACATTTTCCGGAAGGAAACTGTTTGTTGTAAACAGACTCATTAGGAAGCCTGATTCTTCCGTTGCTGTCGTTGCGACTGCGGTTACATCTCCGCCGGACGATACGGTGATAAGATTTGTTACTATCGAAAGACCGAGTATGATTGGCAGGAAGAATATAACACGAACAACTCCTCGCCCTTTATACTTTGCGTTGACAAGCAATGCACAGAAAAGGCTAAAAATTACGATCAGGGGTGTGTTAATAAGGACACTTGAGTTTTCATCTGAGAATACTCGAATGAACTGTTGTTGTTTTGTGGATACCTGTGTATTGAACAGACTAAAATAGTTGTCTGTTCCAACCCATTCCATTTCCATACCGCCATCGTCCGCAACCTTAACCTCGTTGAAGGAATACTGGATCGTATTGAACAGCGGGATCATAAAGAACATCAGGAAACCGATAATCCACGGTGCCAAGAAAACATAGCCATTAATTTTCTGTGTAGTGTTATAGGTAAGGGGTTTTCTTGTCTTTTTTTCAGTTGCGTTATTTGTTTGCTTCTGACTCATTATTTATCCCCTCCATCTATGATTATATATTTCTGTGCGTCAAGGTTGATTGTCTGACCATCAACATCAATATTCTTTACAGCATATGTGTTGTAGTTGGTAATAACCTTTACGCCTGTTTCATAAGTTGTTTCGTAAACCTTATTTGCAAGTACACGGTGAGACTTAATTCTTGTTGTGCCGATTTTGGCAAAAGCCTCACTGATTTCAGCGCTCTGTGCCTTAATTTCAGGAGCAAATTTGCTATACTCTGTCGCAAAGAGTTTGTTGTAATTTGCTTTCTTAAGCTCACTTACACCGCTGTATGTAATTGTGTACTTGGGGAACGAAGCAAGCTCTACAGCCTGGAGTGTGAAATAATCTGTATTGGAAGAAGCAGTGTTAACACTGAGAGTAGTATAATCAAGCAATCCGTTAAATACAAGCTGACGGAAAGGCACGTTCTCCTTAATCAGACCATAGTCACTGCTTTCGCGTGAAATATCAGTGGCTATCGCTGCATACTTAATGCGGTTAGCATTAGGATTTTCAAGAACAAGGCTTCTGTTTTCCGCAAGAGTTTCAAGCGCTGAGTTAATGATCATCTCGCCCTGATACGGATTGCACTGATCGCTTTCCTTAAGGTTCTCGTAGTAAAGATTGCCAAGATCGCCTATGCTCAGATTTTTGTACGCAGACGCCGCGCTGTTGAACTTAGACACGACATTCATAAGATACTTAGGAGCCACAGTATAGAAGCCGTTGCTGCCCGTCATGTCGAACTCTCCGCTGGGAATATCATAATCGTAAGTTTCAAGAGCATCTCCGTCAAAATTGATGAGCGCATGCTTTTTGGGTTTGAAAGAGGATGTAGTCTTGTAGACCTGTGTGGGCTGAATATTGAGATAAAGCGAATCCCATTTATCATTGACAAGCTTTTCCAAATCAGCCTTGCTTCCGTTTTTGCCAACAAGCTTAGCTTTGTCATTGATGGTATTGTAAATACCGCCATTAAAGACGCCGCTATAACTTACAACAGGATTAACGTCAGCTAAATCCTCATAAATTTCAGCCAACTGATCATATGTCGTCATAGATACTGTCTTATCATAGGGTACTCCGACTATACGAGCGTCTATGGTAAGAGCTCCTATTACATCAAGGTAAATTTTGGGCGCTGTGCTGTCCTCAGCCTTCTTTTCCTGAAGGTTGTAAGCGGAGATTATATAATCTCTGTAGGACTGGCTCATTGTGTAATAGTTGGCGTTATCAGTATAAAGCTTGTAACGAACACGGCAGTCAAAGTCGAAGGGATCTGTCTTTGCCATAAACCTTGCATCGTTGTCGCTGTAGGGACCAAACACCTTAACATTGCTGATCTGCATAAGATCAAAGGAAGGATAAACCTTGTTATAAGGAGAGTCCGCAGCCACTGATCCGCTTGCGGCAAGCTTTACATTGATTGCAGCGGTAATGTCTCCGCTCTCAATAATGCCCATAAAGCCGTTGTAAGTGCTCGTTGCATCTTCCTCGGCGGGTTCTTCAGAGGGAACCTCTTCCTCTTCTGTATCAACCGCTTCGGCATCCAATTCTTCAGTTTGCTCTGTATCTTCAGCAGTATCTGCAGTCTCCTCGGCAGACTCTTCAGTAGCTTCCTCGCCGGCTTCCTCGCCTTCTGCGACTTCCTCATCTGAGGTTTCTTTCTCAGGCTCTTCAGCTGCAAGCTTGCGGTCAGCGTTACTGCCCAAACCGAATACAGGCATTGTTACGTTTTCACGGAATTCTGACTGTTCATAAAGAGTGTCATAATAGGTATTGTCGTAAACAGGGCGACTGTACTCAGTGTATCCGCCATCAAAGCTGTTGATATCAAACAGCGCGCCGCTTCCGTCAGGGACAAAGATAAAGCCATCGTCAGCCTCTTCTGCCTTTACAAGACCAAAGTTGGGAAGAACATGTATCGACTTGATCTTGTAATCCCACTCGCTGTCAGTCTTCACATCAACTATCTTGGGAGAGCCCTCAAGAGTGTTGTCTGTGATCTGCCCGGTAGGAATGTTTACAACCAAATCGCCGTTGTCAAGAGTGAATTCAACGGGGATCGTGAAATCAGGATTTTCGGTTACCTTAAAGGTAAAGTCATATTGCTGGCTGTCCTCACGAATCATATCAACGGTGTAACCAACATTCTTACTAAGCTCAATAAGTATCTTGGTGGCGTTTACGGGAGGTGTGCCGGAAAATTTGTTATAATAGTTAGACTCGTCATCGGAAAGCGCATAGATCATTTCGAGAGCCTTGTTATAGTTATCTATATCATCCTGTGTTATCTTGCCCTCTTCAAGCAGCTGCTTGGGTTTCTCGACAAAATATTCGTTGTAACGCTCAGCGCTTACTATCTTGGGCATATACTCTTCAAGGTTTGTAGACTCCTCGCTGGCGAAACGCATTGTTGCGCGGAATCCATTGGGAATCCTCTCGATAGTATACTTTTTCTTAGCGTCGGCATCCTCATCTTCAACTGCTTTGATACTGTAATCGTATCCGTTCCAGATCTGCTCGGCGCCGGCTCCGTCAATATAGGTGATGGAAATTGGTCCGGAAACAGTCGTATCGGATTCGTCGGTATCGCTTACAGAAGACCAGTATGTACCGGTAGCCTTATCAACAACACGGATATCCATATTGGCGGGGTTCACGTAAAGCTCACGTCCGCCCTCTTCAGCAACAAGCTGAAATTCACCGTCTGTCTTATTTACCTCGATGGCGTCAATAGTGTCAGCCAACGCCGATGAGGTAACCTTGGGAAGTTCTGTTGCTTTCATTCCAAGCTGAGGCAGCCATGATATGATCTCAACTACCAAGAACACAGCAACGATAATACATAAAATTTTAAGCATGCTTAAATTCTTTAAAAAGTTTTTCATATCAATCACCACCTCTTCATAAACTCAGTTGCAAACGTGAAGCCGAAGGATACAACCTTCTGAATAAGTGTTATGTAAAGTATAGCAAGGAAGATAATTATGATTGCCGCAACAAATGTTGCAATTATCATAGCTACATTGGTTCCTGCCGTATACTCATGCGCTACGCACAGCCCTGCGAATACAAGGAATGCAAAGTACACAACACCAAATCCGCTGATCGCTGTAACCAGAACAGCCTCATCAGCTGTAACCACATTACTCAAAATAAGAACAACAATGTCAAGCACAAGCTTGGGGAACAGCGCATATGTTACAACCGTGAATATGTCAACAAATTTACCGCTGCCTTCAAATATCGCTGTAACACTCCAGTTACTTATGCAGAACAGCAGGAACGGGAATATACCGAAGATAAACGTTGTTATGCTGTTCATAGCAAACTGGGGATTGTTGTTCATGATAAATCCCTTGTACTGGTAATTGAGAATTGCCAGCAATCCGTAAAGCAACAGTATAACTGTGCCAAGAGCGGCATTGCCTTTTCCTCTGAAGCGTACCTCATAGAAGCCATCAAATGGATGGAAAATGACGTACCTCAGATATTTAAAATCTTCTAAGAATTTTTTCATCATTTTCACCTCATTTATATTTCTTCTAATTTCTTCTGCTGCTTGTTATACTTAACCTCAGTCCAGAGTACCCAAGCCACAAACGCAATGAATATGATAGCGATTATTGCAAAATACTTCTGTATCACAAGGTTACGATAACCCGCAAAAGCCTGAGAATAATATGTCTTGTCATTACCAAGCCTGAAGTACTCCATGGCGGTCTCATATTCATCCTGCATCAGATAGTTTTTACCGATAGAAACATAAGCGTGGTCATAGTTGGCATTCATTTCAACAACCTTCTGGTTAAGCTCAGCAGCTCCGCTGAAGTCACCGTTGTAATACTTTTCCTCAGCCTCAAGAACAAGCTCACCAAAATCGGTAGGTGTGAATATAAACGCCGCGGCAAGATCCGAATCACCCACAACAAGAGAGTTACCGAGCCAGCAGATAGAGCTTGGTGTCTTGAATTTACCTTCGGTATCACCTTTTCCGCCGAACACGGTGAGAAGGTTACCATCAAAGTTGTAAAGGAAAACTCTGTTGCGCGCGGTATCGAGAAGAGCGTATACTCCGTAGTCCGATACCGCTACATCCGTAAAGGTACTTTTTGTGGCTGTATCGTCAGAAGATGACGAATGAGGGAGGTCACCAAGCTGTTCACTGTAGCCGAATTTACGAAGAACGTTTTCACCCTTTGCGTTGAAGCGGAAAGCCATTTCCTCAGAAGCTGTATCGGTCGTTACAGCGTATACAAAGCCGTCACTGTCAGTCTGTACGTTTGTGAACGCGGGAGCGTACACCTTGGACATCTGTTCCTTCTGCTCATCGGAGGCTATAGACTTCCAGAAATAATCAATGAGGCTGACCGTAGGAGAGTTTACGCCAAAATAGCGGGAGAAACTTCCGTCGCTGTTAAGCTCGATTATACCCTCTGTACCTGTTTTGGGAACTACGAAAATACGACTGGCGTTGTCAACAGCGATCTTGGTAGGTGTAAAATCGGTGGAACCCACCATATTGTCGGGCTTGTTGATTACCTTTGCAAGAGTGTAGGCCATGGCCTCCATCGTTTTTTGATCAGCTTCGTTTTCAGGATCGAGACCCATTGTCTCAAACTTATTGGAATTCTCTGTGTAAAGAAGGAAGATACGATTGTTACCTGTGTCCGCAATATAGAGGTAATTCTCGTTCGCATATACACCCTCGGGAGCAGACAGGAGAGCCTGCTTATTTGAGGAAGGATCTACAACGATCTTTTTAACAATTTCACCTGTGGTTTCGTCCACAAGAGGAGCGCCTGTCTCCTCGTCCATGGGGACTTCGCGGATCAGCTTAATCTCCTTGATCAGCTGATATGTCTCGGCATCAACAACATATATCGCATTTGATTCGGAATCCGCGATGTATATACGGTTTCCCTCTACGTATACGTCATCAACACTCTGAATGGTAACGCCTTCAATAACATCTGAATTGATCGTAGTCGAAAGCTCAAACGCACTCAAGCTTTCGTTGGCGCTGCCCCAAAAGTCATAAATGTAGCTGCTGTCACCAGTATGCTCGGCATAAGCGGTTGCAAAGGACAAGCATAAAAGGGCAACTACGGTTAAACAAACTATTCTTTTTGTCATCTCTCTGCACCCCCTTAATCCTTCATGCCTGCGCTGGCCATCGTTTCGATAACATTACTCTGGGAGAAGATAAATACCGCGATAGGAACTACAAGCATAATCAAGTTTACCGCTGAAGATACACCGGTTCTTACAATACCTGAGCTTACAATCTGGCTAAGAGCATAGGTAACAGGCTTTAGCTTCTCGGTATAGATGAAATTGCCGCCTGACGAACCCCACAGGGACTGGAAAGACAGAATTACAACCGTTATCCATGCGGGCTTGCTCAAAGGCATTACGACCTGCCAGTAGATTCTGAACTCCCCGGCGCCATCGATCTTAGCTGATTCAAGCAGTGCACCGGGAATATGAACCATGTTGTTTTTCATGAGGTAAAGGCAAAGAGTTGAGCCGATCGCCGGAAGAACAACAGCCCAATAGGTATCGACAAGTCCGATCTTGCTCATGATGATGTAGTTGGGAATTGCTGTTACCGTGCCGTTAAACATAAGGGAATAGGTAATCAGGCTGCTCATAGCCTTGCTTCCGGGGAATTTATACTTTGCAAGAGGATATGCCGCCATGGAACCTATAATAACGCTTCCCAATGTACCCATAAGGGTTATGAAAACGGTATTAAATATATAACGGGAGAAGGGTACCCAGCTGTTGCCTACGATCTGGAACAGATCGCGGAAGTTGTCGAGCGTGGGATTTACAACATAAAACTTTGGAGGGAAAAGGAATATCTCGTTCAAGGGTTTGAACGCATTAATCATAATCAGCCACAAGGGCAATATCGAGAACAAACCAAATGCGCCAAGAAATACTGTAAGTGCGATATCCACTCCAAGGGAGCGGTTGCGGCGAGTAATCTTGCGATGTTCCAAGTAAGCCTTGAATTTTTTGATAGGATTTGTCATAGCTATTACTCACCCACCCTTCTAAGAATTTTCTGTACAAGGATATTTGCGAAGATCATTATGAAGAACAGAACCGTTGCTATTGCTGAAGCGTAACCCATTTCATAACGGAGGTTACCGTAGTCGTTGAGGTGGGTCAGAATTGTATGGCCCGCATAGTCAACAGACGGGAAACCGGCAAGCTCAGTGGAAATGTTGGATACAGAAAGAGAAGATGTGATCTGCATAACCGCACCGAACATCAGCTGAGGCTTCATTGCGGGAAGCGTGATGTACCAAAGCTCCTGCCAGCGGTTTTTGATACCGTCTATGGCACCTGCCTCATACATGGTCTTGTCAACAGACTGCAGACCGGCTATGAATGACAGGAAAGATACGCCCAAGCTCAGCCACAGCTGTACAATGATCAGGATAGGCATGATATACTCGGCTGTTTCGAACCAGAGTATCGGGCTGTCAATAAGGCCCATGTTAAGCAGCCAAGCATTGATGTAACCGTACATATCTGAGCTGAAGAGCAGCTTCCAGATAACAAAGGCGTTACCGGAGATAGAAGGTGCATAGAATACCAATGTCAGAACCGCACGAGGCTTGGGAGGAAGCTCGTTGATGAGCCACGCAAAAACAAAGCACATCAAGTAGCTCAGAGGTCCTGTTATGATGGCGAATACCATTGTATTCTTCATCGCTATCAGGAATACGTCATCGAATACTATAAGGTCGATATAGTTCTTAAGACCTACAAAATCAGGCATTTGCAACATATTGAAGTTTGTAAGGCTCATTACTATAGAAACCAATACGGGAATAGCGGTGAAGCAGATGAAGATAAGCGCAAAGGGAAGAATCATAAGATATTTTTCCTTGTGAAGCTTCCAAGCGTTTGACCATTTCATCGCCTCAAGTTTTTTCTTGGGGGCTTTCTCCTTACTCATTCTGCGTCACTCCCTTCTTCATGATAGTTACCATCCTCATCATAATAGGAAAGATGGAATTCCTGTCTCTTCTTTGTAAGCTCGTCATTGATTTCCTTAACGTTGAGGTAAAGAGCCTCACGAGGATTGTTACCGTCTGTTACAACATCCTTGTAAGCGTACTCAATCATACGGCTTGTCATGTAATAGCCCGGAACATCGGGAATACCCTTTGTGTTGGCGAACTGCTCCTTAAGTGTCTTTGCCTGTTCGGCAGACCATGGGAGCTGATCAAGAACATCAGTGTTGGCTGTAGCGTAACGCGCACCGCTGCCCATGATGGCCTCGATAGTAGTAGCATACTCGGCCTGAGTTTCAGTGCTAAGCCACCACTTCACGAAATCCCAGCCTTCTTCCTGACGCTTGCTGCTGCTGAGTATAGCAGTGTGAACGGAGGTAGAAACAGCTGTGTTGGGGCCTGACTTATAATGTCCCTTTTCGTCAGGAGGAAGAAGCTCGCCGTTCTCATCTCTTTCAGCAAAGCCGGGAAGGGGAGCGAAACTCCACAAGCCCTTAATTTCGGGAGCAAATACTTCCAAAGTATTGTAGATAGTGTAATCGGCAATACCGATGGGGATCTCACCTGTTCGGAAACGGTTGGAGAAGTCAACGGATACAGGAAGCTTATACGCTGTGAAGAATTCGCAAAGCTTCTTAAAAGCTACCATCGCGTTTTCCTCTCTGAGTCCGGACTGAATACCATAGTCAAGACCTTCGCCAAGATACATATCTCCGCCGTTCTGATAAACCAGAGTGCTGAGCATAGCTGTAGAAGGCATATAGAAATCATAGTTGTTGATATGAAGTACAGAAATCATGTCTCCGACCTCTTCCCATGTGGTGGGAACCTCAAGGCCAAGCTCCTCAAGGATATCGGTACGGTAGAACATCATATTGAAGTTCTGAGTTTCGGGAAGTCCGTAAATGCCGCCGTGGTATGTAACGGTTTCCAATGCGCTGTCGTAGAACATATCGCTGAATTCATCAAAGTCATCAAACTGTGAAAGATCAGTAATAGCTCCACGGATCGCAAAGTCGATAATTGTAGCCTGAGCCATGTTGAGAACAACATCAGGCCCGTTGCCGGCCAGTGTCGCAGGAAGAATTACAGATGCCGGAATAAGCTGAAGGTTGACCTTTTCAGAATAACCGTTATCGATCTGGTTACGTATAACATTGGCCTGATCACGGCCTGTCTGTACCCAAACCTTCAGAGCGTCCTTTGTCTCGCCGTCTTCGGAGATCTGCGTATCATCTACAAAGAATGTGGCAAAGAAACGAATGGACTCATGCCCGGCTGCCTTAAGGAAGTTGGGTTCAGCATCAGGAAGCTTTGCGCCGGGAGCGCTGAGCGTAAGGCTGTCAACCTCAAGAGGCATTTCTGAAATGGAGAGCATCCATGTGGAAAGAGCAGAAATATTGCTCTTAAAATCGGATATTTCGGTAACGACCTTTTCAGGATCCTTGGCAAAACGCTCAACCTGACGCTGAACCTTTTCAATGTCAGTTGTGCTGGAGCCCTTTTCACCTGTAATCTCTACCATCATGTCAACAATCTTGCTAAGAGTATTGGACTGCTGACGCATAAGATTTTCAAATCCGTCAATCTTAGTCGCAATCTCATAATCGATATACTTATCAGGCACAGTACCGGTAATCTGTACTATGCGAAGATACATCTGGTTAAGATCCTGCACACTCTTATTGATAGAGGTATAAGCTTCAGCAAAATCACCAAGGCATACATCCATGGCGATAGTATTCTCACCCTTGTTCAAATAGAACATAAGGGGCTCGCCGTCATTGCATATTACATAATTCTGGAAGGAGCCGGAAAAGTCAAAGCCGACCTTCTTGGCTTCCTCGAAGGGAACCTCGCCATTGACCATAATACGGCGATAGCTCTTAACACCGCGGTTCGTAGACTGACGTCCGCGGAATGAAAGCTGATAATAGCCATCTTCGGGAACATTTACCGTCCACTCTACCTTGTCGCCGGGGGTTTGCCAGCTTGTGCCGCCAAGGGTATTAAGCAGTACATACCAGTGATGATAAGGATATGTATATGAGCTGGAGTAGTCCGAAGACATGCCTATGGAGGGTGAAGATTTGACAATCTTCGTTACCACTTCATCTGTACGTTCAGTCTGACCTGTAAGGGCTTCGCCGCTGTAAGACGCCGCTCCCTCATGCTGCTTAAGATATTCCTCATATGACACGGGCTCATCCGCCTTGCAGAAAGTGATGGCGCCGATTTTTACAGGTTCCTTTGCCGCAAGCAGTGAAATTGTGTGCTGTCCTTCTTTAAGATAGAAGGCGTAAGGCTCCAAAGAACGGTAATTCTCATCGGCGTAGAAAAATTCCTCTCCCTCAGGGTCTCTGATCTCCGTTGCTGAGGGACGAATCTCATTACCGTTTTTGGATGCGATCTCTCCCTCATTGTTGAGCCATTTCCTTTGGAATGAAACCTGCTTCATTCCGTCAAAGAAAGTTTTTCCGTCAATAAGCAGACTCCGCTGAGGAGTAGCCGTTGTGCCTTCCACGGAATAGTACTTGAACTTCAAATTGTAGAAACCGCTTTCGCTGACATCAAAAGTCCAAGTTACATCTCCGAATTCGCCTATTTCAAGTCCCTTGCTATCCTGCTTAGGCTCCGTGGCATCCTCTTCTGATTCAAATTCATAATTGGCAATATCAACTTTAACCGTTGACTTTGCGTAACTTCCGTCAAATCCGTTGTCATCGAGATAAGTCTGATAGCTTTCCTCTACGAAAGGATCCGCCGTGCCGACATTAGCGGCAGTGAATTTGCCCGAACCAGGAAGAACGAATGCGAGAAGCACAATCACCGCAATGATTGCAACAATAACGCCAAGGACTTTAAGGCGCTTTTTTGTTTTTGCTTCCATGTTTCTAATTCCCTCCGTTCAAATTATTCTACTTTAAGTTCAATTGGAATGCTTGTGACATTGCCGGCAAAATCCTCAACATAAATTGATACAGGATATGTTCCGGGTGTAGTAACGTCAAGCTCACTTACATCGGCGGATACCCTTGATGAAAGGTCAACGCCATTTACATCAGTTGCTGAAGCTACAAAATCACTCGCCCAATTGATCTCATCTGTATACTCGCCAACAGAAATGCTTCTGAACTCGCTGGCGTCCTTCAATACAAGAGTCGGAGGCGTTGTGTTTTTATCATCATAAACAAATACCTCAAACTTGATATCATTGCTCTTATTATTGGAGGAGTCGGTCACGGACACTACTACGCCGTCCGTGTACTTACCGGTCTGATTAAAGTCAACAGCAGAATAATCAATTGTAAATCTTCCTTCTTCCCAATCTTCCTGAGGAATGGGATTGCCTTCATCATCAACCGAGTCTTCTGCAATATACTTGCGGAGCAGAACCTTACCGCCATCCATCTTAAGCTCGTACTGACCGTCAACATTGTCAGACGCTGAAAAGATTTCTGTCCAGTCGATTTTCTTAGGATCAGTGCCGATCTCAAATACAATGGGGGTATTATTCTTCTTGGAAGCGGAAGGCTTAACCTCATCCACTACCTTGTTTTTCTGGAGCGCCTTTGAAATTTCTTCAATTCGATCATATACTTTGCTCTTATTAGCCTTAATGGCTGTAGAGTATTCCGGCGTACCGTTTACTCCAAAGATCGAAGCGCCTAAGATATTCGCGCCCCACGTATCCTGTATACCTATTGACTCGGCAAACTCATTGTTGGGTACCGAACCCAGCTCCTTGAATATTTCAAGGTTTGCATCGCCTATCTCCGGATGGAAAATATCAATACCGAAAGCCAGCGCCTCACGTCCGGCCTGCTTATCCATATACTCGGCTATACTGTCCACACCGGCAATGGCTTTGTAATATTCGCTCTTATATGTAGCGTAAGCTTCAACCGCTCTCAGGCTGCGTTCCTGATCAATACCTTTTAACAGTCCAACGCTGTCGGCAACGGCGCTGAGGTGCTGATAATTCGCAGCGTATGCCGCGTTATCAGGCTTGGGGAACGGGATAATGCCCATACTCTCGCCTCTTGCCGCCAAGGCCGCACCGGCGTCATCCATTCTCCATCTTGCGCAGCATGTGAACACCGATTCGCCGTCATTGAATTTGTCACCCAGTGACGTCCATCCGGCGTTAGTAGTGGTGCTGCTGGCTGTAGTACAGCTGATAAGTCCGGCACGCATCATTGTTGTCATGTAATCCGCCGCTGCTAAAGCCTCGGGAGTATCAATATTCATGTTTTCGCCGTCGTATACAGCCGCTCCGGCGGAATGGAAAGCCATCAGAGCCGCATATGTATAATTTGTATTAAAGGCATAAATGGGATTTTGCGTGGGAGCCTTTCGTCCGTCATAATAGTTCTTGATGGTCGTAAGGTATTCTCTAAATTTGCTCCATGTCCACTTGCCTTCCTTGTACAGGTCGGAGGGATAAACAGTCTTGCCGTTTTCCTTAAGACCGGGAACAGCCTCAATGTAGTCAATGTTGTAAACAAGCGGCCATGTATTAACAAAAAGCAGGTCACGGTTCATAAGATAGTAGTGACCAAAGCTTTTTCCGATAAGAACCCATTGTTTATCCGCATCGTCATCGCCCTCAAACACCTCGGGAACATACTGATCCAAAGGCTGCAGAATATTCTGGGTCATGATATTGCCCTGAACACCATTCCACATAGTAGCAAGGTCGCAATAAGGATCACCTGCCAGAACCGTCTGCAGAAGCAACTGCTGAAGATCGCTGGAATACTGTTTCCATTCAATATCAACGTTCAGCTCGTCTTTAACGATTGACAAAGCCGTTTCCGCTGCTCTAAGTGAATCGGCGTTCATTGCAGCCTCGCCCGTGATCTCATCGACCCATCCAGGGTCATCCTCGGACTGTGCATGCGTACCGATCACAATTGTGAGTGCTTCACTGTTGCTGTTGGCTTGCGGTTCGCATCCGGTCAGAGCTACGACGGCCAACATCACGCCAAGCGACGCAGCCAGTAAAGCTTTTAATCTTGAGCGCATTTTTCCACTTCCTTTTTTAGTTAGTAAATTTGCACACTGCTTGCATATAACTATTATACACAAAAACTCTAAAAACTGCAAGTGTTTTTTGTAGATTTTTTATAAAAATTTTGAATTTTTTATGTATATTTTAAAAACGGGCAAAAAACATATTGTTTTTTGCCCGTTTTTTATTGTAATTATTAATAAAAAGCAAAATTCATTAAAATTTTACAAATAATTAATGTAATCCGACAAATTCACCTGAGAACCGCCCCGATATTACGCTCCAAATTCTTAAGAATTTTATTGAACAGCTTATTAATCTCCTCCTCCTTAAGAGTCCTGTCGCCACGGAAGGTAGCGCTGTAGGCCACGCTCTTTTTGCCGTCGGGAATCTGGCTGCCTTTGTATACGTCAAACAACTCCAGATCCTCCAGCAAATTTCCGGCTGCTCTGCGTATAACATCTTCGATATCCGCAGCCTTAACCGCATCATCTACCAGCATGGCAATATCACGGGTGACCGCCGGGAAGCGGCTGATGGGCTTGTACTGAACATCGCTTTGAGAACACTTGAGCACATATTCAAGATCAAGCTCCCCAAGATAGGCTTCCCCAAGGCCGTAATTCTCGCATACGGAGGGATGAACCTCACCTATTATACCGACTTTCTTCCTATTTAAATATACGTCTGCGCTCTTGCCCGGATGGTACAGGCTGTTGGGGGAAGCGGCTTCAAAGGACACATTCCTTATGCCCATAATGTCGAACAGTTCTTCCACCGCTCCCTTGAGGTCAAAGAAATCCATATTCCCGTAACCGCCAAGAGTGATAATATCCTTCTCCTTAGGAAGGTTCTTAAGCGGAAGCTCCTTAGCAAGGTATATCGTAGCCAGCTCAAAGAGCCGAGCGTTTTTGTTCTTGTGGTTGTAATTCCTTGCGAGCACCTCAAGCATCCCTGTGGCGGAAGTCGTACGCATGACGCTGGTGTCCTCTCCCAGAGGGTTGAGTATTTTAATATTGTTTCTCAGTTCCTGGGGCGCGTTTATCATATCAAGTGTCTTGGGGCTGGTGAAGGAATAGGTCATTATTTCATAATACCCCTGTCCTACAAGGGCGGCCTTGACCTTGTTGGTCAGCGCCTGCTTTTTGGTAAGTCCGCCGCGGGTAGTCTCGCCTCTAAGAAGAGTGGAGGGTATACGGTCGTAACCGTAAATACGAGCCACCTCCTCGGCGATATCAGCCTCACCCTCAACATCCATACGATATGTGGGGGGGATGACCTGCATCTTGTCAGTATCGACTTTAAAATCCAGGCGGCGAAGAGTATCGACCATGAATTCATCGTCAATATCAGCGCCGATAAAGCTCCTGATCTTTTCGGGATCAAACGCAAGCACTCTTGGTTCGTGGCTTGTGTTGTCCACATCGATCATTCCGTGACACACCTCACCCGCGCCAAGCTCCTCAACAAGCTGGCAAGCGCGGTTAAGGGCAGTGACTACCATATTGGGATCAAGGCCCTTTTCGTAGCGGGCTGAGGATTCTGTCCTGAGTCCCAGCTTCTTGGCTGTGACGCGTACGCTTCCCCTTACAAAATTTGCGCCCTCAAAGAGCACAGCCTTCGTTGTGTCCTTGATTTCGGAATTTGCTCCGCCCATAACGCCTGCAACACACACAGGCTTTTCCCCGTCGCAGATCATTAGCATGCTGTCGTCAAGCTTGTGAGGCTGATCGTCAAGAGTAACGATCTCCTCGCCGTCCCTTGCCCGGCGGACAACGATTTCCCGCCCATCAAGATAATCCAGATCGAAGGCGTGCATGGGTTGACCGTATTCAAGCATAACGTAGTTTGTTATGTCAACAATGTTGCTGATGGGACGGACGCCGGCAGCCCTGAGGCGCTTCTGCATCCAATCGGGGGAGGGAGCGATCTTAATATTCTTCACCATACGGCACGCGTATCTGGGGCAAAGGTCGGGAGCCTCAACGATGACCTTAAATTCATTGTGAATATCACTGTCGGCTTCTTCCTTAACGGTAATTTCCGGAATGCTGAAAGGCAGCTTAAAGGTAACGGAGGTTTCCCGTGCAAGGCCGACTACGCTGAGACAGTCAGGACGGTTGGGAGTGATCTCAAATTCAACGACCTTTTCTTTTTCACCCAAAGCTTCCATGACATCCTGCCCCAGAGGGTATTCCTTTTGGAAAATAAGGATGCCATTGGGATCGCTTCCCGGAATTACGCCCATTTCAAAGCCAAGCTCCTCATGTGAGCAAAGCATGCCGTTGCTGGCAACGCCCCGGAGCTTGCCGTTTTTGATTGTTATTCCGCCGGGGAGCTTTGCCCCGTTTATTGCTACGGGAACGATCTGACCCACCTCGATATTCTGCGCGCCGGTAACTATCTGAAGTACTTCCTTGCCAATGTCAACAGTGGTGATCCACATATGGTCAGAATTAGTGTGGCGCTCCTTGGTAAGTATTTTGCCAAATACAACACCCTCAACCTCGCTGCCCTCCACGCTCCATCCCTCGACCTTGCTTCCGGAATAGGTCATGGCATCGCAGTAATCCTTGATATTTATATTTCCAAGCTTTAAATAATCCTCCAGCCAACTAAGAGGTAATTTCATCTATATCAATCCTTTCTCTGATGTCAGAACTGCCTTAAAAATCTCAGGTCGTTTTCAAAAAGCAGCCGCAAATCATCAATGTTATAGCGTCGCATAACCACGCGCTCAAGTCCAAAGCCAAAGGCAAATCCACTGTAAACCTGAGGGTCAATGCCACAGCCCCTGAGTACATTGGGATGAACCATTCCCGCACCAAGAAGCTCGATCCAGCCCTCTCCCTTGCACACGCCGCAGCCCTTTCCTCCGCACACAAAGCAGGAGGTATCGACCTCGGCGGAAGGCTCGGTAAAAGGAAAATGATGTGGCCGCAGACGGATTTTAGCGTCCTCGCCATAAAGTCCCTTTACTATCGCCTCAAGGGTTCCCTTAAGGTCAGCCATTGTAATGCCCTTATCTACAACAAGTCCCTCAATCTGGTGGAATACGGGAGAATGTGTAGCGTCCACAGCGTCACTGCGGAACACCCTGCCGGGAGAAATAATTCGTATGGGAGGCTTCGACTTTTCCATTACCCTTGCCTGTACAGCAGATGTCTGGGTGCGAAGGAGGATATTGTCAGTAATATAGAAGGTGTCCTGAGTATCCCTTGCCGGATGATCCGCAGGAGTGTTAAGAGCTTCAAAGTTGTAGTAATCAAGCTCAATGTCCGGTCCCTCAACAACGGAAAAACCCATGCCGGAGCAAATATCAATTACCTCGTTAAGCACCTGATTGAGAGGATGGAGTCTCCCCTCCTCCCGGCGGCGTCCGGGCATGGTAACATCGATGACTTCGTTTTTGAGTTTGTCCTCCCTTGCCTTACGGCTGAGGGTGGACTTTTTCTTTTCGATTTCGCCCTCCACAAAGGCTCTGATTTCGTTTGCCATCTGACCGATGGCGGGTCTTTCCTCGGGGGAAAGAGATCCCATTCCTCTGAGTACTGCCGTGAGCTCGCCCTTTTTCCCAAGAAACTTTACCCTGACAGCCTCAAGAGCTTCACCACTGTTTACCTTTTCAAGAGCATCAGCGGCAGCCTGACGTATTTTTTCAAGCTGATCCTTCATTTTAATTCTTCCTTTCTGCGTGGTTTCAAAAAACAAAGCCCCTGACGCACAAAAGCATCAGGGGCGAATTTCTCCGCGGTACCACCCTAATTTTATACTAAGCGCCGATAAAAAGCAACCTAAGACTTGAAGAGTGCTTCATCGCCCAATGTAAAAGCATCCGCAACGAACTCATCTGACTTTTATCTGTGTTCAGTATTACTTCGTTAAAGGCTTAACGCGCCATACTCGGCCCTGCCTAATGTATTTCAGCAGGGCGGCTCCACGGTGAACTTCGGCAAATCTTAACGTATGGCGCTTACAGCCAATGACGCCGTTTCTCTGTCCGTCAGTAAATGCCTACTCTCCGCTTCACTGCCGTTATATTGTATTTTATCATATATAATAATAATTTGCAAGAGTTTTTTTTATTTTTTTCAATAAGGGCTGAAAACCCTTATTGAATTACGCGGAAGAATCGGTCTCCGGCTTAGGCAAAGCCCATACGCCGTGTCTTCCGGTCATTTGCCTGGCATAATCCCATCATTTCTGATTTTTACTATACTAATTTACCAAATTTTTCTATGAAATTTTTACTTGCGCCGCTCTTGACGAATTTGATTTTAAGGTATATAATTATATTAATGCAAAACAATTTTTGGACCAGAATTTACGGACATAAAGAAGGTGCGATTATGAACTATCCGGAACTCCCCCAAAACTTTTTGCCTCATGTGACATACATAGCCTGCCAAAAGCCTCGGGACAAAAGCTGGATGCTTGATCGCTGGCTGGATCACTGGGCTATTATTATGGTTCAGGACGGCTCCATCAGCTGTGAGATCGATGGCGTTGTGCAAACAATAAGGGATGGTGAGGTATTTCTTATTGCACCCGGCGTCTGGCGTAAAGCCTGGGTCAATTCTGACAAGTTCACGATCTCTGCGCTGGATTTTCACGCACCTCACTCCCCATCCAGCACAAAAACTGCCATATTCAAGCCTTCCAGTATGGATGTTCTTTTGGATATGCTTCGTAAAATGAACTATATTTATGTTTCCCGTCCCAACGGTTACCAGATGGATTTGGACGGATGGCTGATACTTTTTCTTTCTCACCTTTTCAACAAAAGTGAGCTTAAAAGCTCTCATCCGGCTGTTGAAAAAATGAAGCGTTACATTATCGAATATTACATGCACCCAATAACCGCTAAGGAACTGGCTAATCTGGTCAACCTTGATCCAGCTTACTGCGGAAAGCTGTTTAAAGCTGAGCAGAACTGTTCTATACCCCAGTATATAAACAAGGTTCGTATTCGGGTTGCCTGCGAACTTCTGGATCAAAGCGGCTACTCGCTCGACGAGATTGCCGCTATGTGTGGTTTTTGCGACAAATTTCACCTTGGGAAAAATTTCAAGGCCGTTATGGGTGTATCTCCTAAAAGCTATGCCCGCATGAAAGCGGCAAAGGATAAGGCTTAACAATTAAAGAGCTGTCCTCGAGGCCATATGGCTTCGGGACAGCTCTTTTGTATATTTTTGTATATTTTTATATATTTTTGTATATTTATATGTGTTTTTCACAGATAAGCGCCGCCGGGCAGTTTTCGCATTTGGGTCTGCGGGCATCGCAGACAGCTCGACCGTGATTTACAAGCCGATGGCAGAAGTCTGACTGCTTTTCCCGGGGAATAAGCGGTTCCACATCAAACTCAATCTTTGTCGGGTCAGTCTCCTTTGTAATACCCACGCGCCTCAAAATGCGTTTGGCATGGGTATCAATGACCATGCCTCCCTTATGAAACACATCGCCCAAAATCAGATTGGCGGTTTTGCGCCCAACTCCCGGCAGACTTAGCAAATCCCCCATGGTGTCCGGCACCTGTCCGCCGTACTCCTCAATAAGCCTTTTGCAGCAGCCGATTATGTTCTTGGCCTTGTTATGATAAAAGCCTGTAGGTCTAACGTCCTGTTCCAGCTCAGGCAGACTTGCCTGAGCAAAGGCATATACATCAGGGTACTTCCTAAAAAGATCCTTAGTCACAATATTTACTCTGGCGTCTGTGCACTGCGCCGCAAGCTGAACCGATATAAGAAGCTGTAGCGGATTCCTGCTTTCCAGCGAACAATCGGCATCAGGGTAACTCTCCTCCATTATTTCGACAAATTTGATAGCCAAGCGCTGTCTATCCATAACGACACATCCTTGTTAATAATTTTTTTATTATATTTTATCACAAAATACTTGTAAATGGAAGAAAAAGTTATTATAATAGTAGTATAACTTTATTGGGAGGTACAGAAATGTATAATATCGATAAGATCAAGGACTTTGACCCCGATGTCGCTTCCGCAATCGAACTGGAAGTTAATCGCCAGCGCAGCAAGATCGAGCTTATCGCCAGCGAAAACTTTGTCAGTGAGGCGGTCATGCAGGCCATAGGCACTCCTCTGACAAACAAGTACGCCGAGGGCTACCCCGGCAAGCGCTATTACGGCGGCTGCGAATATGTTGACATCGTCGAGAACTTAGCAATAGAACGCGCAAAAGAGCTTTTTGGGGCGGAAGCTGCCAACGTACAGCCGCACAGCGGCGCACAGGCAAACATGGCGGTATTTTTTGCTTGCCTCCAGCCTGGGGACACAGTGCTTTCCATGAGCCTTGCTCATGGCGGTCACCTTTCCCACGGTAGCCCGGTAAATATGAGCGGCAAGTACTTCAACATCGTCCCATACGGAGTTACCGGAGAGACCCAGACCATAGATTATGACGAGGTACGCCGACTTGCCATCGAGCACAAGCCCAAGCTTATTTTGGCAGGCGCTTCTGCTTATCCCAGAGAGATCGATTTTGCAAAGTTCAGCGAAATCGCCAAGGAAGTAGGTGCATATTTGCTGGTGGATATGGCACACATTGCCGGACTTGTTGCCGCCGGACTTCACCCCAATCCCATTCCCTATGCCGACTTTGTGACAACTACCACTCACAAGACCCTCCGGGGGCCCAGAGGCGGTCTTATCCTTTGCCGTGAGGAATATATTAAGATGATCAACAAGGCTGTTTTCCCCGGAATTCAGGGCGGACCCCTTATGCACACCATCGCTGCCAAGGCCGTATGCCTCAAGGAAGCCCTCTCCCCCGAATTCAAGGAATATCAGTTGCAGATAAAGAAAAACGCCGCTGCCCTTGCCGCTGCTCTTGTCCAAAAGGGCTTTAACCTTGTAAGCGGCGGTACGGACAATCACCTTATGCTTGTTGACTTGCGCAGCTTTGACATTACCGGCAAGGAGGCCGAGCGCCGCCTTGACGAGGTAGGTATCACTGTCAACAAAAACGCCATACCATTTGATCCTCAAAGTCCATTCATCACCAGCGGAATCCGTATTGGCACACCGGCAGTCACTACAAGAGGCATGAAGGAAGAGGATATGGCGGAAATTGCCCGTCTGATATACCTTTGCATAACCGACCTTGACGCTAAACGCGATGAGATCTGTGCCGGAGTAAAAGTCCTCTGCGACAAATACCCCTTGTACGAATGATCGGGAGCATATTATGAGTTCACCTTTGGCGGACAAGCTTCGCCCTGATTCACTGGAAAACGTTGTAGGTCAGAAGCACCTTCTCGGTGACGGGAAGGTGCTCCGCCGCATTATCGACAGCGGAAAAATCCCCAATATGATCTTTTACGGTCCGAGCGGAACCGGCAAAACAACAGTGGCCAACATTGCCGCCCGCAGCGCCGGGAAAAGACTGTACAAGCTGAATGCCACCACAGCGTCGGTTTCCGACATAAGAGGTGTGCTGACAGAGGCCAACGGGATCATGGGTAGCGGCGGAGTTCTGCTTTATCTTGATGAGATCCAGAACTTTAATAAAAAACAGCAGCAGTCATTATTGGAATGTATAGAGGACGGCAGGATCACTCTTATCGCCTCTACTACGGAAAATCCGTATTTTTACGTCTATAACGCTATTCTTTCCCGTTCCACCGTGTTTGAGTTCAAGCCGGTGGAAAACGGCGAGATAAAAAAGGCAGTTCTCAGGGGAGTGAATACACTCAAGGAAAGCTATCTCCTTGACATAACGGACGAAGCCGCAGCCCACATTGCCGACTGCTCCTGCGGGGATGTACGTAAGGCCCTGACATCCCTTGAAGTAGCCGTTACAGCGGCAAAGCCGGACACTGACGGCAGTATAATGATCGATCTGCCGCTGGCCGAGGCGGTTACAGAAAAAAAAGCTTTCCGTCATGACCGTGACGGGGACAGTCACTATGATGTGCTCAGCGCATTTCAAAAATCTATCCGTGGCAGCGACCCGGATGCCGCCCTACACTATATGGCAAGGCTTGTGGAGGCCGGGGATCTGCAGTCCATATGCCGGAGGCTCTTGGTAATAGCGGCCGAGGACATAGGCCTTGCCTATCCCAACGCCATTGTTATAACAAAGTCCTGTGTGGACAGCGCATTTCAGCTTGGCTTCCCGGAAGCGCAGATTCCGCTGGCAGAGGCAGTCATACTTCTGGCCACAGCGCCCAAAAGCAACAGCGCAATTGCCGGTATATCGGCGGCCATATCCGACATTCAAGAGGGTGGCACCGGTGAGGTACCAAACCATCTGCGTGACACACATTACGGCGGAGCCGCCAAGCTTGGACGGGGAGGCTACAAAAACCCACATGACTACCCGTATAACTATGTGGAGCAGCAATATCTTCCCGACGCGATAAAAGACAGGGAATATTATTTCCCGGGAAATAATAAGTTTGAACAGGCCACCAAGCAATATTGGAAAAACATTAAGGAAAAAGGAGATCGACGGTAATGCTTATTATTGCACTTTCAGTATTTGTCGTGCTTGCCGTTCTTTTCGGTTTATGCTTGTTTTTTGTCATAAGGGACAACAACAAAGACGCTATAGACTACGACGACGATTACGATGATGAAATCGACAATACTGATAATGATTTTGATGATACCCCTGAGGATGATGAGCCCGACGAAGACACACCTCAGGAAGCCGCACCGGAAGAGCCGAAGCCCGCTGCTGACGTAAGCCCTCAGACAGCAGACGTCAATATTCCTCAACAGGCGGTTCCGGACGCAACACCCTCCCAGCCCGAGTCTGAGCCGGAGCCCGTCAGCACCCACGAAGCCACATACGAAACAAAAGGCTTTACCGATGCGGAAATGCTTGCGATGGAAGCCAAAAACATTCAGCAATCAGCTCTTAAATATGATGAAATCGTTGCTGACGAGGAATATGATGCGGAAGATTACGAAGAAGATGACGACAGCGAAGGCGGTCACAAAAAGCTTGTAATCATCGCGTCCGTTGCCGCGGTACTGGTCATCGTTCTCACGGTGGCGGCAATAATATTTGTATTAAACAGGCGCAGTTTCTCAAAGCCCGATGACGAAGACTATGTCCCGGAAAATATGGTTTTGGTCACTGTTCAGGACATATCCCAGAGCATTGATTTTAAGGGCACTATAAAGCCTGACGAGTCCAACCTTAAAAGCATGCGCTTTATTGTGGATGGCGAGATTAGTGACGTAAAGGTCAAGGAGGGCGACTTTGTTAAATCCGGCAGCGTACTTTGCACCGTTGACAGCAGCGAGATCAAAAGCCTTATCAGCAAAAAGAACGCTGAGCTTGAGGAAGCATCCAAGCCGGAAGAGATCATTGCAGTAGAATCAATTTCGGTAAGCGCAGATTCGGCAGGCGTAGTATCAGCAATTTATGTTTCAGACGGTGATACCGTCAAAAAGGGCGACAAAATAGCCGACATAATCTGCTACGAAAACGCCTCTCTGTCCGCCGATTTCCACAGTCCCATATCCAAGGGTGACAGTGTAAGCATAAACTCCAAGGGCAACAATTTCACCGGCACAGTGACCGGCGTCAGCGAAAGCGCCGATGATGATGACGAAACCGTATACACAGCAAAAATCACCTTCAGCGCTCCCGACCCGGCTTTAACCGTCTCCGCCGTGTATGAGGGCGAAAGTGTAACCGCAAACGTGGAAAAGGGTACCCCCACCACCATCACCCTTACAGCCGGAGAAAGCGGGCAGATCACCGATGTATATATTCGCAAGAACACAGTCGTCAATGCCGAGACTACAATAGCGTCCATTGAGGCGGAAAAGAAGACGAACCAGCTCAGTAGCGCTGCCCAAGCTCGCGTAGACAGCCTCAAGCAGGAAATCAAGAATTTGGAATCCGATCTTGAAAACTACACCCTCAAGGCAAGCTGTGACTGCTATATCAGTAAGATTGAAGATGACGTAAAGGCCGGAGGAAAAGCCACCGTAGGACTGCCTGCCATAGAATATTACGAAGCGGACACCCTGAAGCTTCATATTTCCCTCAGCGAGGAGGATGCCGACAAGCTCCAATACCTCCCGGCCAACGCCAAATTCAAGGTTGTAAGGACAGACATCCTTACTGATGAAGTATGGAGCAAGGTAGATACCAACAAAGAATACTCCGCTACTCTTGAAAGTGTAGGACCAGACCCGGACAACATTGAAGGCTGTGTGGGCGAAGCTGTATTCAAGGACGATCAGACCATTTTCCGTAGCGGAATGAAGGTTCGAGGCAGTGTAACATTTGTTTCAAGCTACGGTGCGCTCACTATTCCGTCTGAGGCTGTAAAGGACAACAAGGTAAAGGTTTGGCGCGGAGCAGGCGCAGAAGAAGTAGAGGTAAAAGTAGGCAGCAAACTCAAGGACGGATACATAGAGATCCTTGAGGGCATAGAGCGAACAGACAAAATCGTTTTAGACTGACAGAGTATTAAAAGCAAACGGAGGGATCAGCATGACCCAGCAGCGCAGAGACAAGCACAACTATTATCTTGACATAGCCGAATCGGTACTTGAACGGGGAACCTGCATACGCCGCAAATATGGCTCTATAATAGTAAAAAATGATGAGATCATTTCTACCGGCTATACAGGCGCTCCCCGCGGGCGAAAGAACTGCAATGACTTGGGCTTCTGCCGCAGGGAGCAGCTTAACATCCCTCGAGGCGAACGTTACGAGCTTTGCCGCAGCGTTCACAGCGAGGCAAATGCCATCATCAGTGCGCCGCGTCGGGACATGATAGGCGCTACCCTATACTTGGCGGGGCGCGACTGTGCTACTGGCGAGCTTGTGAGCAACGCTTCCAGCTGTGCCATGTGCAAGCGTATGATAATCAACGCCGGGATAGAAAAGGTGGTCATCCGCAATACCAAGGACGCTTTTACGGTGATCGACGTCCAACGGGACTGGATTGATAACGATGATAGTTTGGGCGATACATTAGGATATTAATTAAAAAACGGCAGTTTGATTTGACTGCCGTTTTTTGCGCTGCTTTTTGTTCCGGAGTATAGATTTAAATCGGAGCAACGCTCCATCAAGCTTGCTTGAAATGGAGCTTGCGAACGATTGCAACCTGCGCAGGGGACGCTCACTCCTCAGGATTTCAGTGGGAGATTATAACTCCCACTGAAATCCTGAAATGGAACCCGCCGCCTTAGAGGGTACCCTCTGCCGGTGGCAGCCTCTGCGAAGCAGAAGCACCGACCGAGTCGTTATACGAGACCCGGGCATCTGCGCTTAGGTTATATTTGATTTCTCTCCAAATTACTGACCTGTCCGGATGGAACGGGTGGATTTTTGCGGCATATATATTTTGCGCACAGAAAAAAAGG
>CAYTWZ010000011.1:0-29735 GCA_964442035.1 uncultured Oscillospiraceae bacterium | reverse complement strand
CCCCGGGTCTCGTCTACCGACTCGGTCGGTGCTTCTGCTTCGCAGAGGCTTCCACCGACAGAGGGCACCCTCTAAGTCGGCGGGCGACCCTTTCGTTTTTCGGTGGGAGATCCTTTCTCCCACCGGAAACGTCCCATGACAGGCTTTCAGCACTTATAGAACCGCCAAGCTGCGTTTTAAGCTGTAGGCGTGAATTATTCAGCGCTTCCCTAAGGTGCTTTCCTCGTCCGAGTCGAACTGCTCATCGTCCTGAGGAAGATAATCCGCTTCAGCCTTGGGGTCATCGTTGGACAGATCAAGCTCTTCGGCGAATTCCACGTCGGCCATTTCGGTAAAAAGCCGGCTGTGATCTGTCGGATGCTTTTTTTCATTCATGTTGATCACCTCTACAGACAGTATTAGTTGTTAAAAAACAAAAAATTCAAAATGAACAAAATAAAAATAATTAAAATTTTTTGAAAAAACTATTGACAAATGAAGAATATAGTGGTATCTTATTGTTAGCACTCAGAGATGGCGAGTGCTAACAATATATTATGGGAGAGGTGAGACTGTGGAACTGAGCCAGCGTAAAAAAAAGATATTACAGGCTATAATCGAAGACTATATTGCTATGGCGGAGCCGGTAGGCTCACGTAATATAGCTAAAAACCATGATCTGGGACTTTCTGCAGCCACTATCCGTAATGAAATGGCGGATCTGGAGGAAATGGGCTATTTGGAAAAGCCTCATACTTCGGCGGGTCGCATACCATCCGAAATGGGATACAGGTTTTATGTAGATTCGCTGATGAAACGCTATAGCCTGACTATGGATGAGATATCCGGACTGCAGCGGACCATGAACCACAAGTATGATCAGCTTGAGGGCGTCATATCTGAGATATCCGATATAATATCAAAGGTGACTCATTATCCTACCGTCGTGGCTTTCCCTAAGGAAAGCCAAAGCCGGGTGCAAAGCGTCAAACTTATTCTTATTGAAAAAATGGTTGCCCTTATGGTGGTGGTGACGGATGCCGGAGTTGTTAAAAACCGTAAAATACGTTTTAGCAAGGAAATTGACTATACGGCCATTGATGCGGTGAGCGACTTTATTTCCAAGCAGCTTGCGGGGCTAAGCGCCGCGGATATCACCCCTGCCAGGCTGATGCTGATTTACGAAGCTATGGGTGACTACAGTGAGCTGATGAAGGTCATCGTGTCCTTTGTCCTTGAATGTCTTAATGAGAACACGTCAAGGGTTTATATTGGCGGGGCGTCAAACATACTTGACAATCCGGAGTTCAACGATATTGAGCGGGCAAAGGAATTTTTCTCGTTTATGGACAAACGGGAAAATGTGGAAAAAATGCTTTCGTTGCTGGACGACGGAAACGACAGCATAAGCATTAAGATCGGTAGCGAAAACGGTGTTGACGAAATGCGTGATACCAGCATTGTAGTAGCTAACTACAGTGTGGGAGATAAATTAAAAGGTAAAATAGGGATCATAGGTCCTACAAGAATGGATTATGCACGGGTCGTGTCCTCACTTGAAGTTATAAACGGCAGACTCAGTGAGATACTGAATCGAATGATGGGACAGTAGGAAGGATGTGTACAGATGGAAGAAGACAAGGCTAAGGCGGAGGCTGTAGAGGAGCAAACTGAAGCAACACAGCAGCCCGAAACAGCGGTTGAGTCCGCCGATGAAGAGGACGAAGCAAAGAAAAAATACGATGCACTCAACGAAAAATACATGCGCACTCTTGCGGAATATGACAATTATCGCAAGCGCAGCATAAGGGAAAAGGAGAGCATATATCCCGAAGCTAAGGCGGAAGCGGCGGCGTGTTTTTTGCCGGTAATGGATAATCTGGAGCGTGCGCTGGATATCGAGACCGAAAAGAATGCGTTCTATGAGGGAGTGGAGCTGGTAAAAAAGCAGCTTGCCGATGTGTTTGCAAAGCTTGGCATTGAGGAAGTGGAAGCATCGGAGGGGACACCCTTTGACCCTAAGGTGCACAACGCTGTAATGCATGTGGAGGATGACGCCTACGGCGAAAGCGTCATAGTTGAGCAACTTCAGAAAGGCTATCGCCTTGGAGACAGGATACTCCGTCACAGTATGGTTAAAGTGGCAAATTAAGAGCAAATTAAAATTGGTATATAAAATAGTTAAGGAATAAATAAGGGTTAAGGAAATAGAAAGGAAGATAATTTATGAGTAAAATAATTGGTATCGATCTTGGTACAACAAATTCATGTGTGGCTGTTATGGAAGGCGGCGAGCCTGTTGTTATCGCCAACAGCGAAGGCGCAAGAACAACGCCCTCTGTTGTGGCCTTTAAAAAGGACGGCGAGCGTCTTGTAGGTCAGGTGGCTAAGCGTCAGGCCGTTACAAACCCTGACCGCACTATCAGCTCTATCAAACGTCACATGGGTACAGACTATAAGGTATCTGTTGACGGTAAGACCTACACTCCTCAGGTAATCAGTTCAATGGTGCTTCAGAAACTTAAGGCTGACGCCGAAAGCTATCTTGGAGAGCCTGTTACTCAGGCAGTCATCACAGTACCTGCTTACTTCAACGATTCACAGCGACAGGCAACAAAGGACGCCGGTAAGATTGCGGGTCTTGATGTCCTTCGTATTATAAACGAACCCACTGCTGCGGCCTTTGCTTACGGCATGGACAAGGAAAATGACCAGCGCGTAATGGTTTACGACTTGGGCGGCGGTACCTTTGATGTTTCTATCCTTGACATCGGCGACGGCGTATTTGAAGTTTTGGCCACAAACGGTGATACACATCTGGGCGGCGATGACTTCGACAACAAGATCATTGATTATCTTGTATCAGAGTTTAAAAAGGAAAACGGTATTGATCTTTCCGGTGACAAGACAGCTATGCAACGCCTTAAGGAGGCCGCGGAAAAGGCAAAGATCGAGCTCAGCGGCGTGACCTCCAGCAATATCAATCTTCCCTTCATCACGGCGGACAGCACAGGCCCCAAGCATATGGATATCACTCTTACAAGGGCTAAATTCAACGAGCTTACAGCTGATCTTATAGAACGCACAATGGGTCCCACAAAGAACGCTCTCAAGGATGCCGGACTTTCCGCATCCGGGATTGACAAGGTGCTTATGGTAGGCGGATCCAGCCGTATCCCGGCTGTAAACGATGCCGTCAAGTCTCTTATCGGCAAGGAACCCCATAAGGGCATCAACCCTGACGAGTGCGTAGCCATCGGCGCAGCAATTCAGGCAGGCGTACTTGCCGGAGATGTAAAGGATATTGTTCTTCTGGACGTAACACCCCTTTCTCTTGGTATTGAGACAATGGGCGGCGTATGCACAAAGCTTATTGACAGAAATACGACCATCCCCACAAAGAAGAGCCAGATTTTCTCCACAGCGGCTGACGGCCAGACCAGCGTTGATATACACGTGCTTCAGGGCGAACGCCAGATGGCTAAGGATAATAAGACGTTAGGTAACTTTATGCTCAGCGGCATTGCTCCCGCTCCCAGAGGAGTACCCCAGATCGAGGTTACCTTTGATATAGACGCCAACGGTATTGTTAACGTTTCCGCTAAGGATCTCGGCACAGGTCAGGAGCAGAAGATAACCATCACATCTTCTACTAACCTCAGCGATGAGGATATTGACAAGGCTGTCAAGGAAGCCGAGAAGTTTGCCGAGGAGGATAAGAAGCGCAAGGAAGAGATCGAGATCCGCAACAACGCAGACCAGATGGTATACCAGAGCGAAAAGACCCTTACCGACCTTGGTGACAAGGTAGATGCCGCTGACAAGAGCGCCATCGAAGCAGAGATAAGCAAGGTAAAGGAAGCGCTTAAGGGCAGCGACGCACAGGCCATTAAGGCGGCTACCGATGAGCTTCAGAAGAAGTTTTATGATGTAAGCGCCAAGCTGTACCAGCAGGCCAATCCTCAGGGCGCTCAGGGCGGATCTGAGCAGGGACCTCAGGGCGGACCTAACGGCAATGTGTATGACGCCGACTTTACAGAAAACGACGACAACAAGTAAAAAATAACCGTAGTAGGGCATTGCAGCTTCGCAATGCCTTACGGACGTAGGAGGATATATTGTGGCAGAGAAGAGAGATTACTATGAGGTCCTTGGCGTCCAGAAGGACGCCAGCGAGGACGAAATAAAAAAGGCGTATCGAAAGCTTGCCAAGCAATACCATCCGGATCTTAATAAGGATAACCCTGACGCGGCGGAAAAGTTTAAGGAAATAGGTGAAGCCTATGGAGTTCTCAGCGACAGCGAAAAGCGTGCCAGATATGACCAGTTCGGCCATGCGGGAGTAGATCCCAATTATAGTGCGGGCGGCGGCTTTGGCGGCGGCTTTAGCGATTTTGATATGGGCGATCTGGGCGATATCTTCGGCAGCTTTTTTGGCGGCGGCTTTGGCGGCGGCCAGCGTCGCAATGGGCCGCGCAAGGGTCAGGATATACAGCAGTATGTAACCCTTACCTTTGAGGAGGCAGCCTTTGGCTGCACCAAAAAGGTACAGGTCACAAGGCGTGAAAACTGTACAGAGTGCGGCGGCACCGGAGCAAAAAAGGGCACCAGCCCCGAAACCTGTCCCACATGTCATGGTAGCGGTCAAGCTCGTCAGGTGCAGCAGACGCCGCTGGGTCAGTTCCAGACTACGACCACCTGCCGCACCTGCGGCGGCAGCGGTCAGATTATAAGGAATCCATGCCAGAAGTGCGGCGGCACCGGAAAGGTACGTACATCCAAGTCCATTGACATAAAGATCCCCGCCGGTATTGATGACGGCCAGACGATTTCCGCTCGGGGTCAGGGCGAGGCCGGGACAAAGGGCGGTCCAAACGGCGATCTGTTTGTAACAGTCAATGTCAGACCTCACAAGCTGTTCAGGCGTGATGGATCTGACGTGTATATTGAGATCCCTATCACCTTTGTACAGGCAGCTTTGGGCTGTGAGATGGACATTCCCGTTATTGACGGAGAGGTGAAACATCGCATCCCGGAGGGTACTCAAAACGGCGACCAGTTTCGATTCCGTGGAAAGGGCATTCCCAATATCCGTACGGGCGTAAGGGGAGACCAGTATGTGAAGGTAAATGTTGAAGTACCCAAGAACCTCACTGCTAAGCAACGGGAGATACTTCAGCAGTTTGCTAAAGAAAGTAATGAAAAAAATTACAACAAGGAACGTAAGTTCAAGGATATTTTAAAGGATTATCTGAATAAGTAAGCATTGGCGGGCGACCCTTTCGTTTTTCGGTGGGAGTTCCTTTCTCACACCATGGCGCCCCATGACTGGCTTTCAGCCCTTATTGATAACTGAAAAAACCGACTTCAATTCTTGCTAAGTGTGGGATTCAAGGCATATGGCTTTGTATTCCACACTTTTTAATAAATTTTAAAAAATTATAAATATTAGTTGACAGAATTTAAAAAATATGATAATATTTAAACAGGGATTAAGCCATAATAAGTCAGGAGGAATTTATATGAAAAGAACCTTATCATTGGTTGTTGCAGTGGTTATGCTGGCGTTATGCTTCACCGGTTGCAGCAGCGATGATATAGCGCTGTACAAGGCATTGCAGAATGTGCCCCAGAGCAGCGTGGTGACCGAAAAGGCCACATTTGACGTGAAGGTGATCGAGCCGTTCTCAAGTAAGTATATTTTCGTTGACGGCACATCTTATGATGATGACATGGCCTCATTTAATTATCTTCAACAGATCTACAGCGGCCTGCTTTCCATTATGGAAACGGAAACTGTTACAACCACCTCAGGCGGAAACAGCAAAGCGGTTACACAGGTCAAGTATCCCGATTTTGTTGCCAGCTTTACAAGCTATACCAAGGCGGACGGCACAACGGCAATGAGCATACCCTCGTATATCCGTCCGTTCCTGCCCACAGCCATTGCTGACAAGCAGTATATTGTTATTTCGCCCCAGTCAATGGCGGCTGTTTTTGCCGGAATGACCGGCTTTAGCAGCGATGTTATAGGCGTTATAGGCGGCGCTGACGGTCCTACAGCTATGTATATTACAGGCACTGAGCCCGTCATGGTTGATCCTGCTCAGTTAAACGGGCTTCTCAGTAATGAGACGGTGATCCGGCAGCTCAGCAAATATCTGGATGTGAGCTTTGTTACCGATGTTGCCAAGTCCGGCAGCGATACAGTATATACTATCAAGATAGACAGCGCGGCCTTGGAGAACATAATCAAGGGCATTGTCAAGAGTCTTTCCAATGAGGAAATTGCCGCAACGGTGGGCACAATGTCTGTTGTTATGGGCGCTGCGGAGGACGCACAGGAGGTCGCCGAAGCATATAAGGAAGCCTTGGCCGGTTCGGACGAGATCGTTGACGCTGTTTGCGACATGATCACCGAAACGGGTATGTTTGCCAATGGCATTACCATCAAGTGTACCGTAAACAAGGATGGCTATGTATCCAGAACCGAAGAAATTGTTGACATGGATATAGACATGGCAAGGATAGTCAAGGCCACTGAAAATCTTATAAAAAGGATTGCTGGCGAGGATGATGCAACCGCTTCCGCCCATGAGGCTAAGGGCCGCGTTTCCCTCCGCGCGAACAGCGTTGCCGAGGTCACAGGCATCAACGAGAGTGTTGACATAGTGTTCCCTGAGTTCACTGATAAGAACAGCATCGACCTTTACAGTGATATAACCGAATATCAGTTGTATTCCGATGCCAAAGACAAATGGGAGTATGGTACTTCCCATGAACAGTATGAATACATGGAAAACCGCCAGCCTGATGAGACCCTTACACTGGTCAACAGCGAAAACGGAAAGTCAGTGACCGTGGTGCCCCGTAACTTTGATGATTATTATATATATGTTCCTGTAACCGACTTGACGTCTCTGTTTGACGAGGTAAGGGCGGTAAGCTGGAATTCTCAGCTTATGGGTGTTGAGATATACTATACGAACGCCTTTGGCAATGAGGTTTGCGATTTGTATCTCAGCCCGGAAGGCGCTGATGTATATGATAATGTTGACGAAGAATGCACAGACTATGATAAATATAGTTTTGTAAATAGCTGGCCAAGTGAGTATGAATTTACTGACGGAAAATTTTATGTTAATGTGGATTTCTTTAACTGGGATATAGATTATGCAGGCAGCTTTGCAGATGGCCAATATGTATTCCACAGCACAGCCTCACCATTTGAATACAGCAAGTCCATGGATGGCAATCTCTTATACGAGTTTGAGAAAATGTTTGAATAGTGTGTACATATCAAAACGGGGCCTTTACGGCTCCGCTTTGATATTAAGGAAACGCTGAATAATTCACGCCTACGGCTCTTAAAACGCTGCTTGACGCGGAGCTTTACGCAGCTCGGTTAAAAAGCCCAAGATACAGCAAGTATTCATGCGCTTTTTGTCTTGCCGCGAAAAATATTTCCTCGCTAATCTGCATTTTAGAATTAATCGGTGCTTCCTTAAGAAAATCATGTGTCAATTTTTGTGCGGTATTGGATAAAAAAGGATGATGCGGCAATGAAAAACCTATTGGATTATGTTCGGGAATACGGTGAAAAAACCTTTGAACAGCATCCCTTTACGGAGGTAGACGCGGCGGTGCTGTGTCAGCTGGGATATCTTAAATTTGAGCATATTTTTATCGGTGAGGAAGCCGGTAGTGTTATGGACTGCCTGACTGCCCCGGACAGGGCACGGCTTTTTGATGACGACCGCTTTGGCGACCGTCAGCGCAAGATGCTTTTTGAGATATTGTTCAGCCGCCGTTATCAGAATATGAGGGTCGGCAATGTTGTGTCGGAAAAGGACGACAAAAAGGATCTGTGCTTTTGCGCCATGATATTTTATCTGCCGGGCAGCGCCCCCGTAGTGATGTTTCGGGGTACGGACGAATATCTTGTAGGGTGGAAGGAGGACTTTCTCTTGGCGCTCCGGTCACCTGTACCGTCCCAAAGCATGAGTGTGGAATATCTGACAAAGGCTGCCGATATGATCGGAGGGAAATTTTTTGTCTGCGGTCATAGCAAGGGCGGCAATCTGGCGGTGTACAGCGCCCTTAACAGCCCCGGCGAGGTAAGGGACAATGTGAAGATGATCTACAACTTTGACGGTCCGGGCTTCAAGTCGTATATCACCGATATGCCGGAATATGAGGAGCTAAGGGGACGAATTATGAAAATCATTCCCGAACAGTCCTTTGTGGGAAGACTGCTCCAGAACGCCGCGGCCTGCCGTGTGGTTGACAGTGATGCTATAGGCGTTTTGCAGCACGACCTGTTCACTTGGGGGATAGACGATTTTGGCGGGTTTGTATACAAGTATGACGCCATACAGTCCGCAAAGATGATCAACAACAGGCTAAGCGAAAATCTGGTTCGGCTTTCTGATGAGCAGATAGAGCAGTTTATTGATGCGCTGTTCGGCATCCTAAAGGCCGCCGATATCACAAACCTTGTGGATTTCAAAAACAACTGGCTCAAGAACGGCCGCAATATGGTCATGGCCTATAGTGATGTTGATCGGGAAACCAAAAAACTGATCTACAAGACTGTAAGTGACCTGCTTTAGCTTGCGGAAGCGTAAGTGAGACAAGGCAGTACCGCACAGCTTCAGTACGGTACTGCCTTAATTATTACTCCATGCTTTCCGCCATGTCAAAGAGCTGATCTCGGGTTATCAGATCCCGCCCGTGTATGCCTATGGCGACATCTCCGTACTCCCAGTCGAGATTGCGCTCACCGGAAAGTACCGCTTTGTGACCGTTCACTTCTGTTTCCTCAATTTCCTCGTCAGTACCCATGGTGATCGCAGTCTCATCGGTGATAAGGCGCTGATCGACACTTATATATCTTCCGTCCTGATCGGAATAGTAAAGGAACAAATATTTTCCGTCATCCTCGAAGTAACCTGCACCCATAAAGCTGAAGCCCTCGGGCAGCTTTGACGGAAGCTGACAGTCAAAATCCAAAGCTTCATTCAGCTTGACGATATCCTTTTCATTGTCAATTACATTGTAGCCTTTCTTTCGCATATATTCAAGTATATTATCTTCTTCATTGGCCACAGTGATAGTGTATACGCCGTCCTTTTCTGTAACCACTGCGTCATAAATACCGGCTTCCGCCATATATGCTTTCGGATCGTCGATCTTGTTGCCGTCCTTGTCGTAGTAAACCGTACCGGCGTTATATTTGGTGACAAGATTGCCGTTTTCGTCAAACAGAATTTGATATTCTTCGGGAATATCCACCTCCATGTTTTCCACGTCATATTGATAAAATTCATTCCGGCCGGTGGACAGCTTTTTGATTATTCCGTCAAAAAGCTCCTTTGCAATGGCTGTCTGGCTAAACGCTGCCACTACCGCAACGCAGGCGGCCAAGGCTGCAACACGCCCCCAGATGGGCTTTTTCCCTTTTGGGGCGGTTTTAATAATGTCTTTCATTTTTTCAAGCTCCTTTTCACTGAGTATTGTTTCCTCATATTTTGAAAAATCAATTTTTGCGTCATTTAAATAATCAAATTCATTTTTCACAGCATTCACGCTCCTTAAAGTGAGTTCTGAGTTTTCTGCGGCCTATTGACAGACGGTTGTAAAGTCTTTCGGGACTGTCGCCGGTGAGCTGGGCAATTTCAACTATGCTTTTGCCGCTGATGTAATGGTCGTAAAACAGCTGCCGGTCTCTTGGCTTAAGTCCGCTCAGCAGTTCATCCGCAAGATCCTGAATATCCGTGCTTTCCTGAACGGGAATGTCCTCTGTTAAAGGACACAGACAGCTTTCCCTGTAATGGCGGCGGAGATAGTCGATGCATCTGTATTTGCAGACCGCTCCGATCCAATTTTTGAGGGTGTTTTTCCGGGGGTCGAAGCGTTTCATGTTCTGCCAAAATGACAAAAGGCAGTCGTTGATACATTCTTCAGCGTACATTGTTCCGCTGAGATGGCGGCTGACGATGGATTTTATCAGTCCGCCGTAGGCGTCTACCAGCAGTTCAAAGGCTTTTTCGTCTTTTGCTCTTATTCCGTCTGCAATTTTTTGGTCAACGTCCAACTGTAATACCTCCTTGCTGTAGATTGAAAGCGCTTTCACCTATTAATTCGCTTTGAAAATGAAAAACCTATAATTTTGTTAAAAAATTAGTTTAAATTGCAAGAATAAACCGGATAAAAACAGAAAAAGCATAGCAGGTACGTTATGCCTTAAATGTCAGCAGCTTTTTTGCGCGGCTGTATAAAGCTTACGATTAAAAGCGCCGACGCAAAACGTTGAATACTGTTTTGCGTCGGCGCTGTGTTTTTTAGTTAAGCTTTTGTTAGGGCATATTAGGTAAGCGCTGAATAATTCACGCCAACGGCTTAAAACGCTGCTTGAGAGGGAGCTTCCAGCCTATACATCAAGTATTCATGCACTTTTTGCCTTGCGGCGAGAAAAATTTCCTCGCCAATCAACATTTTAGAATTGATCAGAGCTTCCTTAGCAAAGCCTGCTGTAAAGCTCAATATACTTATCAGCACTGGCATTCCATGAGAAGTCCTTTTCCATAGCCCGGCGCTGCATATCACACCATGCCTTGTTGTTGCAGGCAAAGGTGAGATATGCGTTTTCAATGCGGTTTAGCATTTCGTGAGCGTTGTAGTTGGCAAAGCTGAAGCCTGTACCCCTGTTTTCATACTCGTTGTACGGTTCAACAGTGTCCTTCAGGCCGCCTGTCTCACGCACGATGGGGATTGTGCCGTAGCGCATGGAAATCATCTGGCTCAGGCCGCAGGGCTCGAACAGTGAAGGCATAAGGAACGCGTCGCAGGCGGCGTAAATCTTGTGAGAAAGGGCTCCGTCAAATTTGATCTGGGCGGAAACACGGCCGCCGTACTTCCATTCAAAGAAGCGTAGCACGTTTTCGTACTGCTGCTCACCGGTGCCAAGGAATACCATCTGTATATTGGGGTTGGCAAGAATGCTGTCAAGAACGCACTCAACAAGATCCATGCCCTTCTGACTTGTGAGACGTGTGACCATACCGATAAGAAATTTGCCGGTATTTTCTTCAAAGTGCAGGTCATGCTGCAATCCGAGCTTGTTGTTATTTTTGCCCTCAGTAATGTTGCGGGCGTTGTACTTATAATAAATAAGCTCGTCCGTGGCGGGATTCCAGTCATCGTAGCTGATACCGTTTACTATGCCGCAAAGGCTGTTGCTCCGGGCGTTAAGCAAACCGTTGAGCTTTTCGCCAAAGTAGTCGGACTTAATTTCCTCGGCGTAGGTGGGGCTTACGGTGGTGATATAGTCGGCGTAAACCAGTCCACCCTTCAGAAAGCTGGCATCTTTGTAGAATTCCAGCTTGTCAGGAGTGAAATACTCGGGGCCAAGCTCGCACACGTCGGCGATGGTCTTTTTGTCGTAAACGCCCTGAAATTTCAGGTTGTGGATGGTCATTATGCTCTTGATAGCGTTGTAGCGGCCGTCATGGCTGTAATGTGCCCTCAGGAGAACCGGTACCATCCCCGATTGCCAGTCGTTGCAGTGAATTATATCAGGGAAGAAGTCAACTACCTGAAGCACCGCAAGCACTGCCTTGTCAAAAAAGGCATAGCGTTCAATATCCTCATGTATGGGGCCGTATATGGTCGGGCCGCCAAAGTAGAACTCGTTGTCGATAAAGTAATAGGTAACTCCGTCATGCTGAAGCTCAAAGATCCCGCAGTACTGGCTGCGCCAGTTCATCTTGATATAGATATTGGATATATAGCGCATTTTTTCCTTGTACTGCTGTGGAATAGCGCCGTATTTTGGCAGAATAACACGGGCGTCGCAATTTTTCTGATTAAGTATTTTAGGAAGCGCGCCCACAACGTCCCCCAAACCGCCGGTTTTGACAAAGGGGACACATTCACTGGTGACAAATAAAATCTTTTTCATAATTATCTCACTTTCTTACAAAATGGGAAATTCAATAAGGGCTGAAAGCCCGACATGGATACGCCGTTGCGGGGGAAAGGAACACCCACCGAAAAACGAAACGGTCGCCCGCCGCCTATAGACATAGGAAAATCCTTCGCTTAGTTAT
This sequence comes from uncultured Oscillospiraceae bacterium, assembly GCA_964442035.1. Taxonomy (GTDB): domain Bacteria; phylum Bacillota; class Clostridia; order UMGS1883; family UMGS1883; genus JAFLUQ01. The sequence goes on along the minus strand of CAYTWZ010000011.1, from coordinate 17,646 downwards.
TAAGGCAATGCCACACAAAGCTTGTGTGGCATTGCAAAAAGGCTCGTAAAAGTAGCGCAAGCCGCGAACCAAAGCCTATTACTACAGCATAGTGCGCTTGGGAAGAATAACCGGATAATTGGGCTGACCTATAAGCCTCTTGAGAGGACGTAGCGTACATTCCTTATCAATTACAACGTTTTCAAGATCGCAGTTTTCATCAATAACTGTGTTCTGCATAACGATGCTGTTGCGAATAACACTGCCCTTGCCGACTCTTACGCCGCGGAAGATGATGGAGTTCTCAACCGTGCCGTCGATTTGGCAACCATCGGCAATAAGAGACTCGGAAACATTTGCGTTCTCGCCGTAGCGGGTGGGAACCTGGTCCTTGACCTTTGTAAAGATGCGGTGCTCTCCCCCGAACAGCTGACGGCGTATAGACTCGTCAAGCATAAGCATGCTGTTGTCATAGTAGCTCTTTGTGCTGTCAACACGGCCAACAAATCCCTTATGCTCGTAAGCATAGATGTTAAGACTCTTGACATTTGTAAGAAGCACGTCCTTAATGAAGTCATGGCTACCCTTGGCGTAAGCCTCCTCAATCATTGAGATGAGGCGTGTACGATCAACTATATACATATCCATACTGCTCAACTGGGTCTTGGGGCTGCGGGGATTGTGCTCAATGCCTGTGACCCGGCCTTCCCCGTCTATTTCGTAAACAGTAGTGCGCTTAAGCTGTTCGGGGTTGTCAGCCAACTTGTTGTAGATAACCGTGACATCCGCGTCCTTTTCCTCATGGAGGGCAAGAGCCTCGTCAAAAGTCATATTGCAGACAAGGTTTCCGCCTGCGATAAGCACGTATTTCTGGGGGCTGCGGCGCAGATGGGTGAGTACGCTGTAAAGCAGGTCAACGCTGCCGTTGGAAAGACCTGCGGTATTGCCGCCGCGGATATATGGAGGCAGGAAGAACAAACCATAGGTTTTGCGGTCAAGATCCCAAGGGCTGCCGCTACCCACATGATCCATAAGCGAGGAATAGTTGAAAAGCGTGGTAACACCAATATTGACAATTCCGGAATTGACCATGTTGGAAAGAATAAAATCTATAAGTCTGTAACGTCCGCCGAAGGGGAGAGCGGCCACGCTGCGCACGTCAGTCAGTTCATTAAGGCGGATATCACTGTTTTCCGCCAGAATAATACCCATTGTATCCTTCATTTCTATCGTCTCCTTTCGTTCATATGGATTCCTTGACCATTGACTCGACGCCGAGCCTTGTACCTTCAGAAATGATAATACCGCCGCCGATAAGGCTTATTCCCGCGGAACAATACTTGTTCTTGTAGGGATTGTCGGTGATGGTATTATCGCCGATGGCACAGCTGTTGGATATAACAGTGTCGTTGCCGATAATGGTCTTGGAGATCACACAGTTGTCGCCGATTACAGCGCCGGGGAAGATGATAGAATCCTCGACTACCGCGCCATGCCCCACTCTTACGCCCTCAAAAAGTATGGAGTGGCGTACACTGCCGTATATTTCGCAACCTTCGGTGATTGCGGAGTCGGTGACCTTAGCGCCTCGCGCCATAAAATGGGGAGGTTTAACGGGATTGCGGGAGAATATCTTCCAATCCTTGTCATCGATTTCAAAGGCCGGAGGATTGGCGATGATGTCCATATTGGCTTCCCAAAGGCTCTGTACAGTACCGACGTCTTTCCAATATCCGTCAAATGCGTAGGCATATAAGGACTCGCCGTTGCCGAGCATGTTAGGGATAACGTTTTTACCAAAGTCATTGCTGCTGGAGGGATTTCTTTCATCCATAATGAGATAGCGCTTGAGCACGGGCCAGCTGAACACATACACGCCCATGGAAGCAAGATTGCTGTTGGGTTTGGCGGGCTTTTCGGCAAACTCAACGATCTTGTCTTCCTCGTTGGTGGTCATGATGCCAAAGCGGCTTGCTTCTTCCCAAGGAACCTCAATTACGGCGATGGTAGCGTCGGCGCCCTTCTCCTCGTGAGCCTTGATCATCTTGTCGTAATTCATCTTGTAAATGTGGTCGCCCGACAGAATGAGGACATATTTAGGATTGAACTTGTCGATGAAATCAATGTTCTGATATATAGCGTTGGCAGTACCCTTGTACCATTCTCCGCTTTCCGCCTTCTGGTAAGGGGGCAGTACGTAAACACCCGCATTGTTGCGGTTGAGATCCCAAGGCTTGCCGCTTCCGATGTAAGTGTTAAGCTCCAGTGGCTGATACTGTGTGAGTACGCCGACTGTGTCAATACCGGAATGAACACAGTTGCTCAGCGCAAAGTCAATAATACGATACTTTCCGCCGAATGGTACGGCAGGCTTGGCAACGGTAGTTGTCAGAACGCCCAAACGGCTTCCCTGACCGCCCGCAAGTATCATAGCCACGCAGTCTGTTGTCTTCATGTATATCATCCTTTCCATTTAATTACTTTGCTTTTTTGATTGTATGCTGTACCGCTTCAGGTAAACCGCACTCATGGGCGGAAGGTCAACATCAATGGAAAACTGCATTCCGTCGATGGGCTTTTTATAGGAGCGTACAGTGCCTATGCTTGCTCCGCCGCCGCCAAAGCTCAGGTCGTCTGAAGAGAATACTTCTTTGTAATCGCCTCTCTGAGGAACGCCTACCCTGTACTTTTTATACTCAACAGGGGTAAAGTTGCAGATGACAATGATCTCGTCGTTCTTTTTTCTGCCCCTGCGAATAAACGAAATTACGCTGCGGTCGGCATCGTTGGCATTTATCCACTGGAAGCCGTCCCAGCTGTTTTCGATTTCGTAAAAGGCTTTATGACTTGTGTAAAAGTGGTTGAGCGCCTTTATGAATTCATGGTACTGGCGGTGCTTGGGAAGATCCAGCAGATGCCATTCCAGCCCCTCATAAAACCTCCACTCAATCACCTGAGCAAGCTCACTGCCCATGAAGTCCAGCTTTTTGCCGGGGTGAGCCATCTTATACATCATGAGGGTGCGCAGGGAGTCAAATTTCTGCCCTTCAAGACCGGACATCTTGCCGATGAGACTGGCCTTGCCGTGAACCACCTCATCATGTGAGAACGGGAGAATGTAGTTTTCGCTGAAGGCGTACATCATGGAGAAGGTGAGTATGGAATGGTTCCCCTTGCGGAAAAACGGATCCATGCTCATGTAACGAAGCATGTCATTCATCCAGCCCATGTTCCACTTGTAGTTGAAGCCAAGACCGCCCTCATGAGCAGGCTTGGTAACAAGAGGCCATGCCGTTGATTCCTCCGCGATCATAAGAGTATTGGGAAAACGGCGGAATACCTCAGTGTTCAAGGTTTTAAGAAATTCTATGGCCTCAAGGTTTTCATTCTTGCCGTACTTGTTGCGCACCCATTCGGTACGGGAGTAGTCAAGGTAAAGCATGCTGCTTACAGCGTCCACTCTTAATCCGTCCACGTGGTACTTATCAAGCCAGAACATGGCTGAAGAAATCAAAAACGAAACGACCTGTGTCTTGCCGTAATCAAAGACCAGCGTGCCCCATTCCTTATGTTCGCCAAGTCTTGGGTCAGCATACTCGTAAGTAGGCGTGCCGTCAAACTGCCTCAGACCGTGGGCGTCTCTGGGAAAATGAGCCGGTACCCAGTCCAGTATGACGGAAATACCCGCCTCGTGGAGCTTATTAACAAAGTACATAAAATCTTTAGGCTCACCGTAGCGGGCAGTGACCGCAAAGTAGCCTGTTACCTGATATCCCCAGCTGCCGTCAAAGGGGTATTCGGATATTGGCATAAGCTCAACGTGGGTATAGCCCATGTCCACAAGATACGGGGCAAGTTCGTCCGCCAGTTCCCTGAAGCTGTAAAAGCTGCCGTCATCATGCTGCTTCCAGCTTCCTGCATGCATCTCATATATGAGCATTGGCTTGTCATAGGGCATGGTGGTGATTTTTTTCTCTATCCACTTGCTGTCAGTCCATTTAAAACCGCTGATGTCATAGGTTACACTTGCGGTTTCGGGCCTCAGCTGGCAACGGAAGCCGCAGGGGTCAGCCTTGTATAGCAAGTCATCGGTTTTTGTCTTTATGCAGTACTTATAGTTTTGACCGTCCTCAACATCCTTGATGAAACGGTGCCATACGCCTGTGTCACCCTGAGGATACATTGGGTCGGCATTTACGTCCCAGCCATTGAAGTCACCGACTACACTCACCGCCTCGGCATTGGGAGCCCAAACGGCAAATGTGTAACCGGGGATATTGAAACGGTCGGTTTTATGCGCGCCGAGAAATTCGTAACAGTCATAGCTTTTTCCTTCGTTGTAAAGATAAAGGGCAAAGTCATCGATGTACGGATTTTTTGACTTATTTGACTTATTTGATTTTTCACCGCTCTTTGTTTCCATATTTGCAAAACTCCTTTTTTTAGTAAACAATGGTTCTAATACCATTTTAACAAATTTTTTCCGAATAGTCAAATGTTTTTAATAAATTTTACACAAACTTTTTGCCTAATTTACATAGATTTTTATTAATTTTATGTCAATATATGATAAATGCGGATGTTTCAGATAAATTTATCTATTTTAGAGGATTTTGAATGAATATGTGGAATAAAATAATATTAGCGTTTTTGTACGTAAATGTAATGTATAATTTTAACGGAAAGGATAAATTATTATGATCTGCGAAAAATGCGGAAATGAGATAAACCCGGGGGAAAGTTTTTGTTCCAAGTGCGGTTGTACAGTTGTGCAGGGGGACGCTCGATCCGCGCCGGAGACCTTGCAGCCGCCTGATGATACAGCTGAAACTGCTACAGAGCCGATGACGCCGGTGACCTATGACGCCCCTTTGGGGCAAAATCCCATGAAGCCGATAAAAAGCCATATGACAGCGGCAGTGCTGACAACTATATTCTTTGCAAATTGGATGCTGGGTATTCCGGCCATTGTGTTTGCAAGGGAATGTGAGCTGGCAGCCGAGAAGGGGCAAATGGAGATCGCTCAACGGTTCTCCCGGCGGGCGCTTAATTTCCTTGTTATAGGGAGCGCTATCAGCTTTGCTCTGACAGCCTTTCTTGTGCTTGTGTTTGTTGTTATAGGCCCGGTCTGGGGCGGATATATGTATTGAGGGGACGGATAAATATGAGCGAAAGAAGCGATCGGGGCGAGGAACTGTTCCGCAGCGGGTGTAACTGCTCTCAGGCAGTGGTGTGCGCCTTTGAGGACAGGCTTGGTCTGGACGGAAAAACACTGTTGCGTCTGTCCTCGTCCTTCGGGGGAGGAATGGGTCGGCTCCGGGAGGTGTGCGGTACAGTCAGCGGGATGTTTATAGTGGCTGGTCTGCTGTACGGTTACGACAACGTAGTTGACCGCGGCCTTAAAATTGACCACTATAAGCTTATTCAGGACTTGGCCGCAAAATTCAAGGAAAAAAACAAGTATATTGTCTGCCGACAGCTTCTGGGGCTTGATAAGCCGGAAAACACCTACATTCCGGAGGAAAGAACCGAAAGCTACTACAAAAAGCGCCCATGCATACAGTATGTGAGGGATGCAATCGAAATTTTGGAGGAGTATGAAAAACAACTATGATCAAGTTGCTTAAATATATGAAGGATTACAAAAAGCAATCCGTATTAGCGCCGCTGTTCAAAATGCTTGAGGCGTTTTTTGAACTGCTGGTGCCTATTGTTATGGCAAAAATAATTGACGTCGGCATTGAAAACAAGGATATGGGCTACATTGTACGTATGTGCCTTTTGATGGCGGCTCTTGGAATTGTCGGGCTGTGCTGCTCGATCACGGCTCAGTTCTTTGCCGCTAAGGCTGCCACCGGCTTCGTTGCAAAGCTTAAGCATGCCCTTTTCGGACATATCCAAAGCCTGTCATATACGGAACTGGACGCCATGGGCACAAGCAGACTCATCACCTCAATGACCAGCGATGTAAATCAGGTGCAAAATGGAGTCAACCTTGTTCTGCGACTGTTTTTGCGCTCGCCTGTGATCGTTATTGGCGCGATGATAATGGCCTTTACCATAGATGTACCTTCCGCCATGACATTTGTAGTCACCATACCGGCTCTTTCGGTGGTGGTGTTTGGAATCATGCTGTTGAGCATACCCCTGTACAAAAAGGTACAGTCCGGGCTGGATAAGGTGCTTGGCGCCACAAGGGAAAACCTCACCGGCGTTAGGGTAATAAGGGCGTTTAATAAGGAAGAAAGTGAAAAGCGGGAATTTAACAAGCGCAATGCCGACCTTACCTCGCTGCAGAAGTTTGTGGGCCGCATATCGGGGCTTATGAATCCCGTCACCTATATTATTGTCAATCTTTCCATTGTGGTACTCCTTTACCGGGGCGCAGTCAGGGTGGACGCCGGACATATCACTCAGGGGCAGGTCGTGGCGTTGGTCAATTATATGTCCCAGATACTTATTGAGCTTGTCAAGCTGGCAAATCTTATAATATCGGTGACCAAGGCTATTGCCTGTGGAAACCGTATCCAAAGTATTTTTGAAATAGAGTCCTCACTTGTGAGCAAAAATACTGAGGTTCCCAATCTTCGTGGGGAATACAGCGTTGAATTTAAAAATGTTTCGCTTACTTATAAAAACGCGGGAGCCGAAACCCTTTCGGATCTGAGCTTCAGCGTAAGGCCGGGTCAAACTGTGGGCATAATCGGCGGTACCGGCAGCGGAAAGACATCCCTTGTAAATCTCATTCCCCGGTTCTATGATGCGACAAAGGGACAGGTCCTTGTTGACGGCGTAGATGTCAGGAATTACCCGGCGGAGGTTCTGCGCGCAAAGATAGGCGTAGTTCCCCAAAAGGCTGTCTTGTTCAAGGGGACCATCCGCTCTAATCTGCTTTGGGGCTGCGAAACAGCGGATGAGGAACGGCTTAAAAGGGCTATTGAAATCGCACAGGCAGCGGATGTCATTGCCGCCAAGGGAAATGGCCTTGACGAAAGAGTGGAGCAGGGCGGCAAAAACTTTTCCGGCGGACAGCGCCAGCGGCTGACCATTGCCCGGGCGCTGGTCAAGGAGCCGGAGATACTTATACTGGATGACAGTTCCTCGGCTCTGGACTTTGCCACTGACGCAAGGCTGAGGAAGGCAATACGCAGTGTGGAGCCAATGCCTACAGTGTTCATCGTGTCTCAGCGGGCGTCCTCCATACAGTACGCAGATCTTATCATCGTTCTTGATGACGGTGAGGCTGTGGGCATGGGAACCCATGAGCAACTGCTGGAAACCTGCGATGTATACAAGGAAATTTACGAGTCACAGTTCAAAAAGGAGGCGGCAGTCTGATGAAAGGGAGTAAGGAAACCTTAAAAAAGGTGCTCAGATATATAGGAATATACAAGATATTTCTGGCTGTTTCCATACTTTTTGCGGCCGTGTCAGTGTGCCTGACATTATATGTACCCATCCTTACGGGCGATGCCATCGACTTGATTGTGAACAAGGGCCTGGTAGACTTTGTGGGACTTGGGAAAATACTCCTTAAGATAGGTGTCACAGTGGGCATTACCGCGCTACTTCAGTGGCTGATGAATGTGTGCAACAACAAGATCACCTACAATGTTATCAGGGACATACGCCGGGATGCCTTTGACAGGCTGCAGTCCCTTCCGTTGAGGTATATCGATTCTCACCCAACCGGGGAGGTGGTCAGCCGTGTTATCGCGGATGTGGATCAATTCGCGGACGGCCTGCTGATGGGCTTTACCCAGCTTTTCACCGGCGTAATGACTATTCTTGTGACGCTCATATTTATGCTGACCATAGATGTAAAAATTTCACTGGTTGTGATACTTATCACCCCTGTTTCTCTGTTTGTGGCGGCCTTTATTGCCAAGAGAACCTACTCTATGTTCAAGCTCCAAAGCGAGACCCGGGGCGAGCAGACGACTCTTATTGATGAAATGGTTGGCAATCAAAAGATAGTACAGGCCTTTGATCGTGGGGACAAGACTCTTGAGGAGTTTGACGAGATCAACGCAAGGCTTGAAAAATGCTCTCTCAAGGCGATATTCTTTTCATCCATCACAAATCCCAGCACAAGATTTGTCAACAGCCTTGTTTACACCGGCGTAGGGCTCACAGGGGCTATTGCCGCAATGAACGGCGGCATCAGCGTGGGACAGCTTTCTTGCTTTCTAAGCTATGCCAACCAGTACACCAAGCCCTTCAACGAGATATCAGGGGTTGTTACTGAGCTTCAAAACGCCCTTGCCTGCGCTGCACGGATTTTTGAGCTTATTGAGGAGGAGCCTCAGACTCCCGATGCAGCCGATGCCCTTGTGCTGGAAAGACCTGACGGCAGCGTAAACTTAGAAAACGTATACTTTTCCTATGATCCGGGTCAAAAGCTTATTGAAAACATGAATCTTTCAGTTAAGCCCGGCAGCCGTGTCGCCATCGTAGGTCCAACAGGCTGCGGCAAGACCACTGTTATAAATCTGCTTATGCGATTCTATGATGTTGACAAGGGACGCATCTGTGTAAGCGGCAATGATATCCGAAACATCACCCGCGGCAGTCTCAGGAGCGGCTACGGCATGGTGTTGCAGGAAACCTGGCTCAAGGCCGGTACCATACGGGAAAACATCGTCATGGGTAAGCCCGATGCCACAGATGATGAGGTGCTGGCAGCGGCCAAGGCCAGCCACGCTCACAGCTTTATTAAGCGTCTGCCAAAGGGATATGACACAGTTATCGGCGAGGATGGCGGCGGCCTGAGTCAGGGCCAAAAGCAGCTTTTGTGCATAACAAGAGTTATGCTTTGTCTGCCTCCTATGCTTATCCTGGACGAGGCCACCTCATCCATTGACACCCGCACCGAGCTGTGCATCCAGCGAGCCTTTACCAAGCTGATGAAGGGACGCACCAGCTTTATTATCGCTCACCGTCTGTCCACCATAATGGATGCGGACGTTATCCTTGTTATGAAGGACGGCAGTGTAATTGAGCAGGGCACTCATGACCAACTCCTTGCAAGGGGCGGCTTTTACGCCGATCTGTTTAACAGCCAATACGCGGTATAGGATTAGTCGGAGAAGCCCGAGCGCTTCACCCGCATTTTTAAAAAATTTTAAAAAATCTATTGACAAATCTGAAATTATAGTGTACAATAGCTTAGGTGTAAAGCCTGACTGCTTTACAGACTGGAGGGACAGGATGGAAAAGGATTTTAAGTACAGTGCCCTTCTGGATATTTACAGCGGTCTGCTGACCGAAAAGCAAGTGGAAGCGCTGGATTATTATTACAACAAAGATTATTCCTTGGCTGAAATTTCCGAGCTTATGAACATTACCCGTCAGGGAGTAAGGGACTTTATAAAGAGGGGCGAAAGCGCCTTGGATGAAGCCGAGGAGAAGCTTGGACTTCGCCGGCGCTTTATGAGATTGGCGAAAATAGGACGGCTCGCCAACGAAATACGCCAAAAGAGCCTTATCGACAGCGAAGTTTACGCTTTGGCAGATAATATCATTAACGAAATTGACAGTATTCAGAACGGAGAAATATAATGGCATTTGAATCTTTGGGCGAAAAATTGCAGGAAACCTTTAAAAAGCTTAAGGGTCAGGGTGTTGTGTCCGAGAAAGACATCAAAGCCGCTATGCGTGAGGTGCGCCTTGCGTTGCTTGAGGCAGATGTAAGCTTTAAGGTCGTCAAGGAATTTGAAAAGCGCGTTTTTGAAAAGGCCACGGGCGCGGAGGTAATGGAAAGCCTCACACCCGGCCAGCAGATTATCAAGATTGTCCGGGATGAGCTGACATGGCTTATGGGAGGCTCTCAGGCGAAGCTTGCCGTTTCCTCAAAGCCGCCTACGGTATACATGTTGGTCGGGCTTCAGGGCGCGGGCAAGACCACTACGGCCGCAAAGCTGGGCGGAGTGCTGAAAAAGCAGGGCAAGCGGGTGCTACTTGTAGGCTGTGACGTTTACCGCCCCGCCGCCATCAAGCAGCTTCAGGTCGTAGGTGAGCAGCTGGGGCTCAGTGTTTACGCCGACTTTAAGACCAAAAGCCCCGTTAAGATTGCCGAAACAGCGGTCAACAAATGCGATACATCACTTTATGATACTATAATACTTGATACTGCCGGGCGTCTCCATGTGGACGAAGCTCTTATGGAGGAGCTTAGGGAAATTAAGGAAAAGACCCGTCCGACCGAAATACTTCTTGTTGTGGATTCCATGACAGGACAAGATGCGGTTACCGTGGCGGGTACCTTTGACGACCAGCTCGGGATCGACGGCATTATTCTTACCAAGCTGGACGGCGATACCAGAGGCGGCGCTGCACTGAGCGTGCGTGCGGCCACAGGTAAAAGCATTAAGTTTGTGGGTATGGGCGAAAAGCTCACTGATCTCGAGCCGTTCTACCCCGATCGTATGGCCTCAAGAGTGTTGGGCATGGGGGATATGCTTTCCCTTATTGACAAAGCTCAGGCCGCTATTGATGAGAAAAAGGCCGCCGAGCTGGAGAAGAAGCTGCGATCCCAGCGCTTTGATCTTGACGATTATTTGGAGCAGCTTGGTCAGATGCGAAACATGGGTCCTATCGAAAACCTTGTTGGCATGATCCCCGGAGTTAAGCCCGGTGCGCTCAAGGGCGCAAAGCTGGACGAAAGACAGCTGGATCGCGTCCAGGCCATAATTACGTCAATGACAAAGGATGAGCGCCGCAGGCCGGAAATCATTAATGCCAGCCGCAAAAAGCGCATTGCCGCCGGAAGCGGCACGAGTATACAAGATGTGAACAATCTTCTCCGCCAGTTTGAACAAATGCAGAAAATGCTGAAGATGTTCTCTGATCCAAAGAAAATGCGCAAAATGAAGCTCAATTTTTAATATTGCTGTGACGCTTTGATAGTAAAAATTTTGATTGTAGAAAATATTCCTTACCAATGTGCGTTTCAGCCGGGTAAGGGGCGGGATATGTCCACGCCGTCTGCTTTCAACAAATATGTACCCATCACCTAAAATCTGGGAACATTTATCAAGGTTAATAACTAAAGGTTATTATATATTTTTAAATTTTTTACGGAGGTGTGTTTAACACATGGCAGTTAAAATCAGACTTACAAGATTAGGTTCCAAGAAGGCCCCTTTCTACAGAGTAGTTGTAGCTGACTCCCGTTATCCCCGTGACGGCAGATTTATCGAAGAGATCGGCACATACAATCCTCTTGTAGAGCCCAGCAGATTTTCTGTTGACGGCGAAAAGGTAAAACAGTGGATGAAAAACGGTGCTCAGCCTACCGATACTGTTAAAAGTCTGCTTAAGAAGCATGGCATAATCGAATAAAACAGCCTGAAAGGAAATGATTGTACCAATGAAAGAACTTCTTGAAACAATAGTTAAGCCTTTGGTGGACAAGCCTGACGAGGTTGTTATAGCGGAGTCCGAAACCGAAGACGCGGTTGTTCTTTCTCTCAGTGTTGCTCAGGGTGACATGGGCAAGGTAATAGGCAAGCAGGGAAGAATAGCCAAGGCTATAAGGACACTTATGAAGGGCGCCGCTAAAAAGGTTGGGAATGGAAAAAAGGTTGTTGTCGATATCCTCGACTAACGCAGCTTAAAATAGAAACGGGGCGTGCGTTTTCCGTACCGGAGGCGCAGGCCCTTATTACACACCGCCTTTTGCAAATTTAAATCATGGACGAGGTATACCTAATGATATATGTTTTAAAAATCGTGAATACCCATGGGGTCAGAGGTGAGGTCAAGGCTCTGCATTTTACCGACGGCGAAAGTTTTTTTGAGGCAGTGGACACTCTTTACACCAAGGATGGAAAGCGAAGCTTTACAGTGGAGGGCTGGCGCTTCCACAAGGGCAGTGTGCTTCTTTCCTTTAAGGGAATTGAGGATATGAATGGGGCGCAAGCCCTTAAGGGAACCGAGCTTTACGTTCGGGAGGAGGATCTTCCTCCGCTTCCCGACGGACGCTACTATTACTTCCAGCTTGTTGGGCTGGAAGCCATTCTTCCTGACGGTGAGTCCATCGGCAAGGTAATATCGGTCAGCGATGGCCCGGGGGGCGAGCTTCTTGAAATAAGGCGTCCCGGAGGCAAGACCTGTCTCATACCAAAGTGCGATGCCTTTGTCAAGGATATCTCCATCGAGAAAGGCTACATTACTGTTTCGCCTATTGAAGGATTGATCGATGATGAAATTTAGCGTAATGACCCTTTTCCCCGAAATGTTTGACGTGTTGCGTACATCTGTGTTAGGCAAGGCTATTGATAGAAATATTATTCAGGTAGAATGCGTCAACATCCGGGATTTTTCAAAGGACAAGCATAAACGTGTGGATGACTACCCTTACGGAGCAGGTGGAGGCATGGTCATGCAGCCTCAGCCCATATATGACGCTTACCGAAGCATAGCCGGTGACGACAGGCCGCTGGTCATATATATGTCCCCTCAGGGAAGGGTCTTTGATCAAAAAACGGCCCGCGATCTGAGCCGGGAGGAACACATCATAATTTTATGCGGTCATTATGAGGGCGTTGACGAAAGGGCGCTTGAAGAAATCGTTGACATGGAGATCTCCATAGGTGATTATGTGCTTACAGGCGGCGAGCTTCCGGCTATGGTGCTTATAGACAGCGTAAGCCGCATGAAGGAGGGCGTTCTTGACAGCACCGAAACCGCCAGTATGGAAAGCCATTACAGCGGCCTTTTGGAATATCCTCAGTACACCCGGCCTCCTGAGTTTATGGGAAAGCAGGTTCCGTCGGTGCTTTTAGGCGGCAATCATCGGGAAATTGAAAAATGGCGTCATGAAAAATCTCTCGAACGTACATGGCGCAAGCGTCCCGACATGCTGCGTCACGCCTTGCTCACCGAAAACGACAAAATTTTTTTGAAAAAACTTTAAAATTTCACTTGACAAATAAAAAGAAGTATGCTAACATGTTATTTGTCAGTTGCGGGAGTGACTCAGTGGTAGAGTGTCACCTTGCCAAGGTGAAAGTCGCGAGTTCGAATCTCGTCTTCCGCTCCATCAGCGCCGTGTGTAATGCATGGCGCTTTGCTTTTGCTCTTATGGCAAAAAATTGTTAAAAGCTCTTGACTAAAAGGGCTGATTGTGGTATTATAGATGTGCGGTTTTCAGGCGTTGTAGCATTGGAGTATATATGGATAACAAATTTATGAGGCTGGCAATTGAAGAAGCAAAAAAGGCTCTTGCAATTGGGGAGGTGCCCGTTGGCGCGGTGGTTGTGCGGGGCGGTCAGGTGATCGCTGCGGGCCACAACCTTCGGGAGACTTCCAAAAACCCGGTTTCCCACGGCGAGATAATTGCCATTTCAAAGGCGTCGGAGGAAGTGGGGGATTGGCGGCTCAATGACTGTGATCTGTACGTTACCTTGGAGCCATGCGTTATGTGTTCCGGGGCGATAATCAATGCCCGTATGCGCAGCGTGATTTTCGGCGCATATGATCCGGATTACGGCGGGGCAGGGGGGAAGACCGATTTATTTGCCCGTCACACCTTTGGAGCAAAAACCGCGGTTTTCGGTGGTATCATGGAGGAAGAATGTTCGGCTTTGCTGAACGGATTTTTTGATGATATTCGCGTCAATTGAATACGGAGAGGTATCGAAGTGGTCATAACGGGGCTGACTCGAAATCAGTTTGCGAGCAATCGCACATGGGTTCGAATCCCATCCTCTCCGCCAGTCGGAGCAAGCTTTATATCGCTTGCTCTGATTTTTATACAAAACCCATTGACTAAAGTATAATTGTATTTCCGTATAATCAGAGGATTTCATTATGGATAACAATCTTGAACGCTGGTACTCAATGAAAGAAATAATGGAATATTTGTGCGTAAGCCGTGATACCGTTCTTGACTGGATCGACCGCCGAGAAATGCCTGCCGCAAAGATAGGCAGACTGTGGAAATTCAAAATCTGCGAAGTAGATGCTTGGATGAAATCCGGCGTTGCCGCTGATAAATAAGTTGATTTTGGAGACATATTATGGGATTTATTGATTCATACAAACATCTTGAAAAGCTTTGTGGCGAAATTTTAAATAATGAAAGACGGGTTTCTGCTTATATAGACGAAATGTTAAACACCCCTCATGGCTGCTATCTTGTCAGAGGATGGGACGAGGATTTAAAACAGCTCAAGCATTATCGTTGGGTAAGAAATCAAATTGCACACGAGCCGGGTTGTTCTGAATCGAATATGTGCACCCCTCAAGATGCCTTGTGGCTTGATAATTTTTATTCACGCATAATGAATCAATCCGATCCGCTTACCCTATATGCCAAAGCAACAAAACCTCGTACAACAGTAAAAACAACACAAACAACACAAGCCTATAAAACAGAACCGATATCTTATAATCGTCCGCAAAAACCCAACAATCGTGCCGGTTGTTTGACCTCTATATTTTGTACAATACTTATCATCGGCGTAGCAATTATGATTACACAAATCATTTAACTTTGGAGGTGCGTTATGGCACTTGAAAATAAATTGGGGATTACTCCTTCCCCTGAACTTGCCGAGGCGGAAGAACGCATCAGCAAGAAGAAAGCATTAGAGCTTTTCGAAAACGGCATACTTGATACGTTAGAGGCAGGGACGTTTTCTGCCCTGAAAGCCATTCATAAATACCTTTTTGATGAGATTTACGATTTTGCAGGCGAACTCAGAACGGTCAATATTGCAAAGGGAAACTTCCGTTTTGCTCCGCTACTTGGACGTAGCGCTCCGAAACATTGATAAAATGCCGCAGTCCACGTTCGACGAGATCATCGAGAAGTATGTGGAAATGAATATCGCCCACCCCTTCAGAGAAGGAAATGGGCGCAGCGCTTGTATTTGGCTTGACCTTATTTTCAAAAAGGAACTTGGTAAGGTTGTGAATTGGAGCCGAGTTGATAAAGAAGATTATCTTTTGGCTATGGAGCGTAGTCCTATCAAAGATATTGAGATCAAACACATTCTTAAAAGCGCTTTGACTGATGAAATCAATAGCCGTGAGGTATATATGAAAGGCATCGACCACAGTTACTATTACGAGGGCTATACAGCTTTTAAGACGGAAGATTTGTAAAATTCCAAAGTATAAATTTGATACTTTGAACTGTGCATAGGAAAAACCGGGAGTCTTGAAAAATAGGGCAGACGGAGAGACGATACGGCTCTCCACCTCCCATTGCACCGTACGTACGGGTCTCGT
The DNA here is from genome assembly GCA_964442035.1 of uncultured Oscillospiraceae bacterium. Classification (GTDB taxonomy): domain Bacteria; phylum Bacillota; class Clostridia; order UMGS1883; family UMGS1883; genus JAFLUQ01. Next base: position 2,427 of record CAYTWZ010000011.1, on the reverse strand, counting down.
ATACGGCGCTACATGAAAACAGATTTTACAGCAATTAACTGAGATATGGTAAGTGGGAAATACTCGTTTGAAATTGTAAGTCGCTTTTAGGTAAAATGATAAAAAATAGTTTCGGAGGTAATAGACATGGGCAACTCTAAATATCTTGATTCATTAAATGCAGACACTAAGAAAAATTTGAGCAAGAAACTTTGGGAAATCCAGAACCATAAATGTTTTATCTGTGAGCAGGAAATCCATTTGGATATCAATAGCACCAACATTGACCACATTCGCCCTCTTGCAAACGGAGGGAAGGATGAGCCGTCTAATTTTGCTATCACGCACGAACACTGCAATAAAGCCAAGCAAGATGCGGATTTAGTGGTGGCAAAAAGATTGTTTCAATTACAACAGATAATCAAAGACGCTGAGAGCAAAAAAGAGGTTCCTTCTCTCAAGCATGTATTGATATCAAATGGTGGCTCAAAGTATGCATTTAGATATTCTATTGAAGGAAATCAGTTGGTATATTCCTTTGATGATATCGGCAACACATCTGTAAATAGGACTGAAATTTTCTTGGATACATTATCCAATGAGAAAACAGCATTTATTAGTGTGCCCATCGAATACTTGTATCACGACGAAACCATTAACCCTCGAGGTATTAACAGTTCAATCAGTTTGCTGATTAAGGAGTTCCACAAACCTAATCCGCAGTTGCATTTGAGTCTTGCTCGTGTAGACAATGGTAAGATTAAAATCTTTGATGGTCAGCACAAAGCGGTAGCACAAATTATGCTTGGCGTCCGCAATGTAGTGGTTAGACTGTTTGTTGAGCCGGATGTTGACCGTTTGATTGAAACAAACACCATTGCAGGAAGTAAATTGAAACAAATCGCCTTCGACAAAGCAATCGTGCGTCAACTTCATGATACACTTTATGCGGAACGGTTGCGCAAATACCAAAAAGACCACTTCTTGAATGAAGACGACTTTTCTTTCTCTGAGCAGAATCTTGTTGACCACTTCAAGGGCGAACGTGGCAATGTAAAGGTTTATATTATTAACAGCCAAAAGAATGCGATTACTCGTAACCCCGATAACAAATTGCAGTCTTATATAAATTTTGAAGGTCGTAGTACATCATTACCGCTTTCATATAGCACTTTTGAGAAAACGCTGTTGTCCACTTTTGTAAATGCAAAAACAATACTCACAAAGCCTATCAACTACAAAATGGATGAAGGGCAGAATCCAAGGATGTTGGAAAAAGAGCAATTGATTACGCTATGCAACATTATTGCAGAGGTGTTGCTGATTGGGAAATTTGACGATGAAGTAGGTACAAATAAAATCGAAAATAAAATCGCTACCGGAACAGGAAACACAATTACAGATGAACATCTGATTGCCTGCCGTCTTTTCAAGGAAGAAATTATGTATAACTGGATTCAGTACATAAAGCTTCTAGTAAAAAACCACTTTGCTTATACTGGGGAAATGTACGATGACGAAAACTTATTCCAACAGAAATTGCCTATTAAGCTTTGGGATAATATCAAGACCTTCCTTGAAAACTTAAGCAATTTGCCTGTATGGAAAGATCGTAGTATGTCTGCAACAATTTTTGGTGGCAAGAATAATTATGAATTCTGGAAAATAGTCTTCTCTACTGGAAAGACTCCCGATGGAACCGCCGTATTGGCAGCGCCTTTGAATGTCGCCGAAATGATTAAGAAGGCAAATTAATAATTCACAGAAATCGGAGGAACAGCATGTTCTATAACGAGCTCAGTAACCTTATTGATGATGGGTCTTTGTTCGGCGTATTATGGAGGTGAACCTTTGTGAAAATTGCGACTTGGAATGTTGAGCGGCTGTCCCGTAAAGGATTGCTTCAAGATATTTTATTCGCTTGTGAGCAGGTAAATGCGGACATATTTATACTTACGGAGACAGATGAGCAGGTGAATCCTTCATTCAAATATCGTTTTCAAACTCCGAAGCTGACTGAGATAAAGCCCGGGTATTACAAGCCCACTGAAAACCGTGTTTCGATTTTTACCAACTATAAATGTGTTGACTATTACCCGGTATATGACAAATACACAGCAATTTGCGTTGAGCTTGAAACCGAGCTTGGCAATCTCTTAGTATATGGAACGATTATAGGAATAGAGGGAAATCGAAAGGCTTCATTCAAAGCGGACTTGAAGAAGCAGATCGGGGATTTCAAAAGGCTGTCTGTGAGTGAGGAAAATCTTTGTATCGCCGGAGATTACAATATCAGCTTTGCGAATAATTATTACTTTACTAATTTTGGAAGAGATACTATTTTTCAAAGTTTTGCGGAAAATCATATCAGGATTCTTACCGAAGATGTACCTGAATGCATAGACCACATAGCTGTATCTGACTCATTTATTAAAAATACAGATATAA
>CAYTWZ010000010.1:0-30134 GCA_964442035.1 uncultured Oscillospiraceae bacterium | reverse complement strand
CATGGGCGTTTTCGTAGGTGCGGTTCCGCATGAGTTCCGAGACATCGTCCTGATTTTATTTGCACAGCTCGTCGGCCATAGTCTCAAGCTGAGCGATGTTTTCAGCTTTGACGCCGGATTTAATGGTTACGACAGTATCAGTAAAGGTCAGGCTTTTGCAGCCTTCAAGCATGGCCTTCATAGTCTTTGCCGCTGTGGGAGCCCATGAGCCGTTCTCGATCAGGGCTACGGTGCGGTTTTGGAAGTTCCTTTCGGTAAGGTGGTCAATGAACTCACGCATAGACGGGAAGATACCGCCATTATATGTAGTGGTTGCCAGCACAAGCTTTCCGTAACGGAAGGCTTTTTCCACGGCTTCCGATATATCGTCCCGGGCAAGGTCGGCCAATACAACCTTTGGGCAGCCCTTTTCCTTAAGCTTTTCCGCAAGCATTTCAACTGCCCTTTTAGTGTTGCCGTAAACGGAGGTGTAAGCCACCATTACGCCCTCTGACTCAACGCCGTAGGAGGACCATATATTGTAAAGATTAAGATAGTACGCTAAGTTTTCATCGAGCACCGGGCCGTGCAGGGGACAGATGATCTCAATATCCAGCGCGGCGGCCTTTTTAAGCGCCGCCTGTACCTGAGCGCCGTACTTGCCCACAATGCCGAAATAATAGCGCCGGGCTTCGCAGTCCCAGTCCTCTTCCACGTCAAGGGCGCCGAACTTGCCAAAGGCGTCTGCGGAGAACAGCGCCTTCGCGGCGGCGTCATAGGTCAGCATTACCTCGGGCCAGTGCACCATAGGCGCAAAGACAAAGGTCAACTCGTGCTTGCCAAGGGACAAAACGTCGCCGTTATTCACAAGCGCCTTTTTGTCATCTATATTGAGTCCCTCAAAAAATCCGCTTATCATATTGAAGGTTTTTGTGTTGCCCACGATTTTTGCGTCAGGATATGTGTTTACAAAGATGCCGATACCGGCGGAGTGGTCGGGCTCCATGTGCTGGACGATAAGGTAGTCGGGCCGACGTCCATCGAGAACAGAGGACAAATTGTCAAGCCATTCCTCTGTGAAGCCTTTGTCAACGGTGTCGATCACGGCGATTTTTTCATCCATTATCACATAAGAGTTGTAGGCCATACCGTGAGGGACAGTGTACTGTCCCTCAAAAAGGTCTATGCTGTGATCGTTTACACCGATATAGCGGATATCTGATGCGATGTTCATATATGGTCCTCAGCTTTCTTTTAAAATCTGAAATCCCTTGAACCGTTCTCGATCGCCTTAAGGTTTTTCTTGGCGATCTCCTTTACCTTGGGATTTGTGACTTTTTCTATTTCCTTGGCGATAAGCTCTTCGCCCAGCCTGCGTGTTTCGGGAGAAGCGTAATCCATAAGGTATTCTTTAAGGGTCATAAGGGCGTTGGGATGGCAACAGTTAAGTATCTGCTGGTTTTTGCATAGGGTCATGAAGCGGTCGCCGGTTCGACCTTCCCGGTAGCAGGCTGTGCAGAATGACGGAATATGGTTATTCTCCATAAGCCAACGCACCACCTGATCAAGGGTGCGGGTGTCGCTTACATCAAACTGCTCGGTAATGTCATCGTCCTCAAGTGTACCCTCGGCATAGCCGCCTACACTGGTCTTGCTACCGCCGCTAATCTGGCTGATGCCCAGTTCAAGAACTCTCTGACGGCACTTGGCGTTTTCACGGGTTGAGATTATCATTCCGGTGTAGGGTACGGACACGCGTATGCAGGCAATGATTTTGGCGAAGGTGTCATCGTCAATGCCGTTGTCAAATACTCCGGGGTCAATGTCGTCGGCGTGCTTTACTCTGGGCACGCTTATTGTGTGAGGCCCCACGCCGTATACGGCTTCAAGGTGCTCGGCGTGCATTAACAGTCCGGCAAACTCGTAGCGGTAAAGCTCCAGACCGAACAGCACTCCGCAACCTACGTCGTCGATGCCGCCCTCCATAGCTCTGTCCATGGCCTCTGTATGGTAGCTGTAGTTGTGCTTGGGGCCTGTGGGGTGCAGCTTTTCGTAGCTTTCCTTGTGGTATGTCTCCTGAAACAGTATATATGTGCCTATTCCGGCATCCTTGAGTTTGCGGTAATTCTCCACGGTGGTGGCCGCGATGTTTACATTTACACGGCGGATAGCGCCGTTTTTATGCTTTATGGAATATATGGTTTTGATGCTTTCAAGCACATACTCGATGGGATTATTCACAGGATCCTCGCCGGTCTCAAGGGCAAGGCGCTTGTGTCCCATGTCCTGAAGAGCGATGACCTCGTTGCGGATCTCCTCCTGGGTCAGCTTTTTCCGGGCAATGTGCTTGTTCTTAAGGTGATACGGACAGTATGTACAGCCGTTCACACAGTAGTTGGACAAATACAGCGGTGCGAACATGACTATTCTGTTGCCGTAAAAGTCCTGCTTGATCTGCTTTGCCAGCTCATAAATCTGCTGGTTCCTGTCCTCAAGCTCACAGGATAGAAGCACTGACGCCTCCCTGTGGGAAAGCCCCTTTTTAAGGCGAGCCTTTGCGATTATGGCGTCGATTACCTCCGGATTTGCTTTGTTTGCGTCTGCGTAAGCCAGAGTGTCAAGTATTTCCTGATGGTCGATAAATTCCTCGGCGTGTTTTGATTTTGGATCGTACATTTTAATCTTCCTTTCTTATGGGTCGGGACGAACCCTCTCCGTTAGATTTCAATATATTATAGCACAGCACATAAAAAATGTCCAGTGCAATTTTAACCTGTGTTACAATCCTTTTTTCTCTCCCGCTGCCTTGATAAAGGAGGCAAAAAGAGGATGCGCCCTGTTGGGACGGGACTTGAACTCCGGATGGAACTGTACGCCGATAAACCAAGGATGATCCTTTATCTCCACGGTCTCCACCAGACGGTTGTCCGGGGAAACGCCGCCTATAGACAGCCCTGCATTTACAAGCGCGTCACGGTAGTCGTTGTTAAACTCGTATCGGTGGCGGTGGCGTTCATATATCAGCTCATCGTTGTAAATAGCCCCTATATGGCTGTTTTCCGCAAGCTTGCATGGGTAAAGCCCAAGCCTGAGGGTGCCGCCCATGTTTTCCACGTCCAGCTGATCGGGCATAATGTGGATAACAGGGTTATTTGTTGTTTCGCTGAACTCCGCACTGTTGGCGTCATCAAGGCCGAGTATGTCACGGGCGTACTCTATTACAGCCATCTGCATCCCAAGGCAGATGCCGAAGAAAGGAATGCGGTTTTCCCGGGCATAACGCGCAGCCTTGATCTTGCCTTCCACGCCTCTGTCACCGAAGCCGCCGGGCACGAGTATGCCGTCGGCGTCCTTCAGTATTTCGCCTACGTTTTCGTCAGTGATGTCCTCGCTGTTTACCCAGTCAATGACCACATCAATCTTGTTGGCTATTCCCCCGTGACGAAGGGCCTCGGCTACGCTGAGATACGCGTCGTGAAGAGCCACATATTTGCCAACCAGCGCTATCTTTACCCTGCGACCGTCCCTGCCTAAGGAAAGCACTGTGCCAACCATCTGCGCCCATTCGGACAGGTCGGGCTCCGCCTGAGGCATACGCAGGCAGTTGAGCGCCGCTGTGGCAAGGCCTTCCTTTTCCAGCGCCAGCGGAACGGCGTAAAGAGTTGGGGCATCTAAGTTTTGGATAACGCAGTCCTTGTCCACATTACAGAAGGACGCAATTTTTTCCTTAAGTCCCTTTTCAAGGGGTCTCTCCGTGCGGCATACGATAATGTCGGGCTGAATGCCAAGGCTCAACAGTTCCTTGACACTGTGCTGGGTGGGCTTGGACTTCTGCTCGCCGCTGGAAGCAATGTAGGGGACAAGGGTCACATGGATGTACAGGCAGTTGTCCCGTCCTACTTCACGCTGTACCTGACGAATGGACTCAAGGAATGGCAGGCTCTCGATATCCCCTACAGTGCCGCCGATCTCGGTGATGACAAAGTCCACATTGTGCTTGCCGGCCCGGTATATTCTTTCCTTTATTTCGTTAGTGATGTGGGGGATTACCTGCACGGTGCCCCCAAGGTAGTCGCCATGGCGTTCCTTGTTTATTACGTTAAAGTAGACCTTGCCGCTGGTAACGTTTGAGTTGCTGTTAAGGTTCTCGTCAACAAAGCGTTCGTAATGCCCGAGGTCAAGATCGGTCTCGGCTCCATCGTCGGTAACAAAAACCTCACCGTGCTGGTATGGACTCATTGTACCCGGGTCGAAGTTTATGTAAGGGTCAAATTTCTGGATGGTAATCCTGTAGCCCCTGCATTTGAGCAGACGCCCAAGGGAGGCCGCTGTTATTCCTTTTCCCAGTCCGGAAACAACGCCCCCGGTGACAAAGATATATTTTACTGCCACGTTTAGCTCCTCCTCTAATAGAATTATTAACTATGACATTCTATCACAATGTTACAAAATCCGCAATAGTAAAAAAACAAAAAACTTTATATTTTTTTGCCGTAAATTTTAATTCCGGTGTTTTTTTACAAAACGGCCTATCCTATCAAGTGCGGTTTCGATATTTTTGACGCTGTAGGCGTAGCTGCAGCGCACAAAGCCCTCGCCGCTTGCGCCAAAGGCGGTGCCGGGAACTACGGCCACCTTTTCCTCCTGAAGCAGACGGTTGGCGAATTCCTCGCTTGTCATGCGGAGGCTGCTGATGTTTGGGAACACGTAAAACGCGCCCATTGGTTCAAAGCAGGACAGCTCCATGTCCCTGAAGCCCTTGACCATGATTCGGCGGCGGCGGTTGTATTCGTCACGCATTTCTTCCACATCCTCATCGCAGTTACGAAGGGCTTCCACAGCCGCATACTGACTGGTGGTGGGGGCGCACATGATGGCGTACTGGTGTATTTTAAGCATGGCATTGATGAGTGGGAGCGGCCCCATGGCGTAGCCTAATCTCCATCCCGTCATGGCAAAAGCCTTGCTGAAGCCGTTTATGGTGACGGTGCGCTCCTTCATGCCGTCAATAGCGGCAAAGGGAGTGTGCTCGCCATTGTAGGTGAGGGCGCCGTATATTTCGTCCGAAAGCACGATTATTTTTTTGTCCCGGATAACGTCGGCTATGGCCTCAAGGTCTTTCCTTTCCATTATGGCCCCGGTAGGGTTGTTGGGAAATGGGAGCACAAGGAGCTTGGTTCGGTCGGTTATTTTTTCCTTAAGCGCCTTGGCTGTAAGGCGGAATTGATCCTCCTCCTTTGTCACGATGGGGATAGCTGTGCCTCCGGCCATTGTGACGCAGGGCTTGTAGCACACAAAGGATGGCTCAGGCACAAGCACCTCGTCCCCATGGGAAATAATCGCCCTTATGCAAAGGTCGATGGCTTCACTGCCGCCCACAGTGATAAGGGTCTGCTCAGTCTGATACTGCACTCCGTAATGCCTTTTGTAATACCGGCACAGTTCCTGACGAAGCTCCATCAGCCCGGCGTTGGAGGTGTAGTGGGTATGCCCCTTTTCCAAGGCATAGATCCCCGCCTCGCGTATGACCCACGGAGTCACAAAGTCAGGCTCGCCCACCCCAAGAGAGATCGCGTCCTTCATCTCCGCCACTATATCAAAAAACTTACGTATCCCGGATGGGGGCATGGACGCGATATGGGGAGATATCATTTCTTCTATATTCATAGGGTGATGACCTCCCTGTCGTCCACCTCTTCGCCCATAAAGATAACATTTTCCTTTTTGTATGTTTTAAGTGTAAAATGTGTGTTGGTGGAGACCACGTTTTCCATTGGAGCCAGCTTTTCGGACACAAACATCGCCACGTCCTTAAGGCTTTTGCCCTCCACGGTAACAAGCAGGTCAAAGGATCCGCTCATGAGGGTAACACCCTTTACCTGAGGGTACTTGTATATCCTTTCCGCTACTTGATCGTAGCCCCGGCCCCGCTGGGGAGTGATCTTTATGGTTATTATGGCTGTTATATTCTCACGGTCGGTGCGCTCCCAGTTGATAAGGGTCTTGTAGCCTAAGATCACCTTTTCTTCCTCAAGCTCTTTTATAGTGTCAGCTACAACGTCCGTTGTTGTACCAAGCATTGTGGCAAGCTCTTCCACACTGTAGCGGCTGTCCCGCTCAAGAAGCTTCAATATCTCGTTTTTCAAAGCACAAACGTCCTTTCATACTATCATATGGTTCTATTATAAAACAAATCCGGGAAAAAAGCCATACCTTTTTTGAATTTTCTTAAAAAAATGTTTGCGTTTAGGAGAGTTTTGTTATATAATACATTGTGTATTAGTTTGAATTTTGTTTCAAAGATGAAACGGAAAACGGAGGTATGTAATTATGTGTGGTATAGTTGGCTACATCGGCACAGAGCAGGCTGCTCCTATTTTGCTGGAAGGATTGTCCAAGCTGGAATACCGCGGCTATGATTCTGCGGGGTTGGCAGTGTATAACAACGGAGAGATCAGAATCGAAAAGGCTGTTGGCAAGCTTGCAAATCTCTGCAAAAAGACCGATGACGGCAGATCTATTGAAGGCTGCCTTGGCATAGGTCACACTCGCTGGGCAACTCACGGCAAGCCCAATGAGGTAAACGCTCACCCCCATTCCAGTGCAAATTTTTCCATCGTTCACAACGGCATTATTGAAAACGAGGCCCAGCTTCGCCGGGACTACCTGAGAGATGTGGATTTTGTAAGCGAGACCGATACCGAGGTCATCGTGCGTCTGCTGGAGAAATTTACGTCCGAGGGCGAAAACGTTGAGGTGGCCATAATGCACATCATCGACATTGTGGAGGGCAGCTATGCTCTGGCCATAATTGACCGACGGGACGAAAACCATATTTATGCAGTGAAAAACAAGTCCCCTCTCCTGATCGGAAAGGGCGAGGGCTTCAATATGATAGGCTCCGATGCCATGGCTATGATTGCGCACACCAACATGTTTTATGAGATACACGACAAGGAATTTGCCGTGGTTACAAGGGACAGCGTACAGATATATACCAGTTATTCCAAACTGGTGGAGCGTGAGCCCTACAAGGCCGAGTTGGATCTTTCGGATGTATCAAAGGGCACATATCCCCACTATATGCTCAAGGAGATAGAGGAGCAACCCCTTGTTATCCGCCGGATAATCCAGCAGTATCAGGACGAAAACGGTGAGCTAACCGTTGATGAGAGCATACTTAATGATGTGCGCGCCTGCGACAAGATATATATCATAGCCTGCGGTACCAGCTATCACGCCGGAATAGTGGGCAGCCAGTTCTTTGAAAAAATATCCGGCAAGCCCGCCGAAAGTTATATCGCAAGCGAGTTTGTGTATAATATGCCCCTTCTCACCCCAAACCCGTTGTTCATATTCATTTCTCAAAGCGGCGAAACAGCCGACAGCCGGACAGTGCTTGTGAAGATCAAGGAGATGGGCTACAAGGCGTTGACCATCACCAACGTAAAGGGCTCCACTCTGGATCGTGAAGCGGATCATACGCTCCTGCTTTACGCCGGGCCGGAGATAGCGGTTGCGTCAACAAAGGCGTATACAGCGCAGGTGGCTGTCATGGCTATACTTGCCACCGCCGTGAACAACAGGATAAATATCGACCTTAAGTACGAGCTTGCCCTTGTAGCAAACACCATCGAAAGCCTTATTGGAGATAAAAGGCTGTACGAAAGACTTGCGGAAGAATATATCGCGCCTTCCCGCAACTGCTTCTATATAGGTCGTGGCATTGACTACTGCGTATGCCTTGAGGCGGCTCTTAAGCTTAAGGAAATCTCATATGTCCAGACAGAGGGCTTTGCGGCCGGTGAGCTTAAGCATGGTACCATCGCCCTTATCGAGGATGACACCCCTGTTGTGGCAATCATTACCCAGTCCAACACTCATCTTAACACCCGCGGCAACGTAAAGGAGGTCCGAGCCAGAGGCGCAAAGGTCATCAAGATCGCATCTAAGGGAATTTCATCCCGCAGTGACCAGATCGTTATCGGCGATGTAAACGAAATACTCACTCCACTTGTTTCGGTTGTCCCGGCACAGTACCTCGCGTATTATACGGCGCTGCACCGGGGCTGTGATATAGACAAACCCCGCAACCTTGCAAAGTCGGTTACGGTTGAATAAAATCAGCGAAAGGATGAGACAAATGTCAAAGGTGGCTCTTGTTATGGGCAGCGACAGCGATTTTGACGCTCTCGTGCCTTGCATAAAAACCCTTAAAAAATTCGGAATTGAAGTTGAGGTCAGAGTTATATCCGCTCACCGCAGTCCCGCTCTAGCTCACGAGTTTGCGGCAAAGGCCGAGGAAAACGGTATTGACGTGATCATTGCCGCCGCCGGTAAGGCAGCACATCTGGCGGGTGTGTTGGCGGCGTTTACTACGCTTCCGGTGATTGGTATTCCTATCAAGTCCAGCCTTATGGACGGGCTTGACAGCTTGCTCAGCGTAGTACAAATGCCTTCGGGCATTCCGGTAGCCACCGTCGCTGTCAACGGCAGCGAAAACGCGGCTATTTTGGCAGCACAGATAATTGCTCCCACTAACCCAGACGTAAAGCGCAGACTTAAGGAGCACAAGGAAGCAATGAATAGGGCTATAATGGAAAAGGACTCCAAAATAGCCAAAAGAGCGGAGGAAATCGAATAGCCATGTGTACACAGGAAAAGCCCCGCGAGGAATGCGGTGTGTTCGGAATTTATGATAAGACCCACACTCTGGACTGCACCAGTCTTGTGTATTACGCGTTATACGCTCTCCAGCACCGTGGACAGGAGGGCTGTGGCATCGTCGCGTTTGACGGGGAGGATTTCCACAGCAGGAAGGGATCCGGTCTTGTTCCCGAGGTTTTTAACGAAAAGGAGCTTGCCTCCCTTAAGGGATATATGTCCATAGGCCATGTGAGCTTTATCCCCGCCGAGGACGACGAGGAAGAGAGTATCCAACCCTTTTTGACCAAGTATTACAAGGGCTACTTTGCCCTTGCCAACAACGGCGGACTTGCAAATCACAAAAAGCTTATCAACGAGCTTGCTCAGAATGGCGCGTTCCCAAGGACGGACACTGATGCGGAGATTATCACCTATCTTTTGTCATGGGCCAGAATTACCGGCGGAACTATTGAAAACGCCCTTTCCGAGGTCATGGATAAGCTGATAGGATCCTATGCCCTCTTGGTCATGACGCCCCGCAAGCTCATTGCCGCCCGTGACCCCTACGGCATACGGCCTCTTTGCATAGGCAAAATAGGGGAGGCCTATGCTATTGCCAGCGAAAGCGTGGCGCTTAAGGCTGTTGGCGCCGAATTTATACGGGACGTGGAGCCAGGGGAGATTATTATACTCAGTGAGGACGGTATCAGCTCAAGGAAGGATCATGTGGGAAAGCGCAGCCACAAGCCTTGTATATTTGAATATATTTACTTTGCCCGATCTGACAGCACCATTGACGGACAAAATGTATATGAGACTCGCCGTGAGGCCGGGGCCATACTGGGACGTGAGACCGGAGTGGAAGCCGACATCGTTGTCGGCGTGCCGGACAGTGGGCTTTGTTCCGCCGTGGGCTATTCCGAGGCGTCGGGCATACCCTACGGCATCGGAATAGTAAAAAACCGTTACGTGGGACGCACTTTTATACAGGCCGGAGCCGAAAACAGGAAACGGAATGTAGAAATAAAGCTTTCAGCCCTTGAGTCCTGCGTAAGCGGCAAGCGTGTGGTGCTTGTGGATGACAGCATTGTCCGTGGAACTACCAGCGCCGGACTTATCAAGCTGCTTAAGGAAGCGGGGGCCACTCAGGTGCATATGCGTGTAGCGTCGCCGCCGTTTTTGTGGCCTTGCTTTTTTGGAGCCGACATTCCCAACAAGCATGAACTTGCGGCCAACAATCTTACCTGTGAGCAGCTACGCCGCAGGATCGGAGCGGACTCGCTGGGATATTTGGAAGTGGAGGATCTTAAGCGTATTGTGCCGTCCCTTGACGGCTACTGTGACGCATGCTTCAGCGGCGAGTATCCCATGGACATATTTTAATGACGAAAGGAAAAAATATACATATGAGCCAAGCATACAAAAACGCCGGCGTTGACGTGGAGGCCGGTTACGAGGCTGTCCGCCTGATGAAGGCGGACGTAAAAAAGACCTTTATAAAAGGGGTCGTGGGTGACATCGGAGGCTTCGGCGGCCTGTTTGCTCTTGACAAAAGCGAATATGAGGAGCCTGTGCTTGTAAGCGGCACCGACGGAGTTGGCACCAAGCTCAAGATCGCCTTCCTACTTGACAAGCATGACACCGTGGGTCAGGACTGCGTGGCTATGTGCGTCAACGACGTGGTTTGCAGCGGAGCAAAGCCCATGTTTTTCCTGGACTACATCGCAATAGGAAAAAACTACCCCGAAAAGGTGGCGGCAATTGTCAAAGGCGTGGCTGACGGCTGCGTAAAAAGCGGCTGTGCCCTTATCGGCGGCGAAACAGCGGAGCACCCCGGCCTTATGCCTGAGGACGATTATGATCTGGCGGGCTTTACCGTTGGCATTGTGGATAAGAAAAAAATAATTGATTCAAGTCGCCTTCAGCCGGGGGACGCCCTAATCGGCATTGCATCCAGCGGCGTACATTCCAACGGCTTTTCCCTTGTGCGCAAGGTTTTTGATATCACCGAGGAAAATGCCGATAAACTGAAAAAATATAACGAAAAGCTGGGAGCCGGCATCCTTGAGACTCTACTCACTCCCACAAGAATATACGTAAAACCCGCCCTTGCCCTGATCGACCGGTGCGATGTAAAGGCCATATCCCACATCACAGGCGGTGGCTTTTACGAAAACATTCCCCGTATGCTCCGAAATGGGGTCAAGGCCGTTGTCCGTAAGGGCAGCTTTGAGGTTCTTCCCATATTCAAGCTCATTCAGGAGACCGGCAATATTTCGGAGAGGGATATGTTCAATACCTTCAACATGGGTATTGGCATGATCGCGGCGGTTCCCGCCGCCCAAGCAGAAAAGGCCGTCAGGGTTTTGGAGGAAAATGGCGAAAAGGCATATATTGTGGGCGAAATAGCAGAGGGCGAAAAGGGCGTTGAGCTGGTATAAACGGAGGAATGACCAATGAAAAACATAGCGGTTCTTGTGAGCGGAGGGGGAACCAACCTTCAGGCGCTGATCGACGCTCAGAACAGCGGAATTATAAAAAGCGGCAGGATCACTGTCGTTGTGTCGAACAAGGCGGGGGTGTACGCCCTTGAAAGGGCAAAGGCCGCCGGTATCGAAACAGCCGTGATTTCCCGCAAGGAGTACGGCGAAGGTTTTAACCGTGCCTTGACGGATTTTATGAAGGCCCATAGCATTGACCTTGTGGTGCTGGCGGGCTTTCTGGCAATTTTGGGCGGCGAATTCCTTCAGGAATACAAAAACCGCATTATCAATATCCACCCGTCGCTTATCCCATCCTTTTGCGGCGACGGCTTTTACGGCCTTAAAGTACACGAGGCCGCCCTCAATTATGGGGTCAAAGTGACAGGGGCTACAGTTCACTTTGTCAACGAGGTAGTTGACGGCGGCAGGATCATAATGCAGAAGGCCGTGTATGTAAAAGACGGCGACACCCCCGAAACACTTCAGCGCCGTGTAATGGAAGAAGCCGAATGGCAGATACTTCCCGCCGCGGTGGAAATGGTGTGTGCCGGCGAGGTGTAAAATTTTATAGGAGGTAATACACTATGAAAATCAACCTTTATAATGATTTGAGATCCAATTCCTATCCCGGACGGGGTATTGTGATCGGTAAAAGCGCTGACGGCAAGTATGCGGTTACCGCATATTTCATTATGGGGCGCAGCCAGAACAGCCGCAACCGTGTTTTTGTTGAGGACGGACAGGGCATACGCACACAGGCCTTTGACCCCTCCAAGCTTCAGGATCCAAGCCTGATAATCTATGCTCCTGTACGGGTCCTTGGGAACAAGACCATTGTCACAAACGGCGATCAGACTGATACCATCTACAAGCTTATGAATAAGCAGTTTACCTTTGAGCAGGCTCTTCGAACCCGTGAATTTGAGCCTGACGCTCCCAATTACACGCCAAGGATAAGCGGCATAATGAAGGTGGACTGGGAGTATAACTACGCGCTTTCCATCATTAAGAGTGCGGACGGCGATCCTTCCTCCTGCCAGCGGTTTACCTTCTCATACAACAACCCCCGGAACGGAACCGGCCATTTTATACACACTTATATGGGCAACGCCGATCCCCTTCCCTCATTTGAGGGTGAGCCTAAGACCGTAGAGATAACCGGTGATATCGACGAATTTACAAACAACATATGGACAAGCCTTAATGAGGATAACAAGGTGTCCTTGTTTACCCGCTTTATCAATATTGAAACAGGCGAATACGAAACAAGGATCGTGAACAAGAATGCTTAAAAAATCTACCGCCGCTTTGGCACTGGCAATACTGCTGCTTTCGGTCCTGCCGGCATCGGCAGCCTTTCCGTCAAGAATATTGACGGTTACCTTCGGACAGGATCGGATCGCCGAGGGTAGACTTACAGCTGACGCCGTTGTTCAGCGTGTCGGAAGCCCCGAACGAGCAGTGGTGTCCATGGGCTATTACAGGGCTGACGGGACGCTTGTGTGCTTTGACGCCAAGGCTGTGGAGCTTGAGACTGTGTCTCAGACGGTTGCCCTCTGCCAGGGTACGGCTGGGCTGGAGATTGATGTTCCCGACAGGCCGGAGGAGGGCGACTATGTCAAGGTCATCGCAATGAGCGCCTCAAGTTTGGAGCCTTACATTGTCAATGGGGAATGCGTCCTTAAGTACAGCCCGTCATCAGAGGCGGAAACCGAGTATGAGGGCATATATGAAAGATACTATACCTTGGAGACTGATCAGGGTAGCCTTGCCATAAGCTCCGGCAAGCTTACTGTGGCCGGGCAAGGAACGCAGTTCCGGCTTAAGGATATGTCGGAGGATTTTGTTGCTTTTGTGGACGCTTCAAGCGGCGGACAGCGCAGACTCAGCTATGACGGTGAGACCTTGGGCCGCAGACTTTACGGCTTTGGAGGCAGCTCTATGCTTTGGAGGCTTGTCCCTCACGGTGACAAGTATTATATAGAGCATTCCGACGGGGGCTACCTTGCGGTGGAAAACGGCGAGGCGGTCATATCCGCCGCCCCTTGTGAATTCAGCCTTGTAAAGCAGAGGGAAACTCCCTTTACCTTGATGACCTCTTTGGATGGGTACAAGCTTCTCAGCGATGCGGAAAAGCAGCGCATAACTGAAATTTACACCTCTGTGGGCGCGGAAATTTTCCCTTCCGGCACAAACAGCGACAGTATTCTGGACACGGCGGAGGCCGCCTTTGAAACGCTTTACAGCGAAAAGGACTCCCTGACTCCTCAGCAGCAGAAGGAGCGTATTCTTGAGATAGCCAAAACTCCCCCTTCATATAACAGCGGTGAGACCGATGAGATATCCGCCGTAAGCATCGGTTCACTTCCCGGGGGCGGAGCCGACGTGACCAAAGCTGACCCCGTAAGTGAGACCATTTATATCTGGGACACCGGAGAAAAAGAGTATACCAGAGTGGACGTCACATATACGGGCTTCGGCCACAGCCAGACGGTAAAATTCTATTACGACGAGACCGGCGCTCAGAATGCCGAGACCGCCATTTTGGCATTGGCCCGCTTCCCCTATGAATATCGGCAGTTTTTGGAGCAGGTAAACGTATATGTGCCTTCAGGTAGCTTTACGTACAACTGTGACCACTCAGTGCTTACGGTCAGGGTTCAGGACGGAACAGGGATCGAGACCATGGCTCGCAATATTGCCCACGAGCTTGGCCACAGTGTGGACTTTTGCGCAAACGGGAATCCCGACTCCGCTTCCTATCATTGGAGCCAAGGTGAAAAGTGGCAGCAGGCGGTGGAGGCTGATATGCTTGCGATCTCCAAATATGGCAATCAGTATGACGAGGTCACAGGCGAGCGGAACTATTATGAGGAATTTGCCGAGTTTTCACGGCTTTATTTCCAAAGCTATGGCAATCGTGACCGCCAGATAGGCATAAAGCAGCTTTTCCCCAATCAGCTTGCGTCCTTTGAACGTATGCTGGATAAGATCGGTATGGAACCTCTTTATTGATAGAAAGGATTGTTTAAAAATGAACGAAATGCAATTGAAATACGGCTGCAACCCCAATCAGAAGCCATCAAGGGTGTTTATGGAGGATGGCCGCGATCTTCCCATAACCGTGCTCAACGGCAAGCCCGGCTATATAAATCTGCTGGACGCCTTCAACGGTTGGCAGCTTGTGCGGGAGCTTAAGGCGGCAACCGGACTTCCCGCCGCCACCAGCTTCAAGCATGTTTCTCCCGCAGGGGCAGCTGTTGCCACCGAGCTCAGCGATACCCTTAAGAAGATATATTTTGTGGACGATCTTGAGCTTTCCCCCATTGCCAGCGCCTATGCCGCCGCCAGGGGAGCGGACAGAATGTCCTCCTACGGTGACTTTGTGGCTCTTTCCGATGTGTGTGACAGGCAGACCGCCGCGCTTCTTGCCCGTGAGGTCTCCGACGGAATCATTGCCCCGGGCTATACCGACGAGGCTCTTGATATACTCAAGGGTAAGCGCAAGGGTACATATAATGTGATCCGGATTGATCCTGACTATGCTCCCGCGCCCATCGAGCGCAAGCAGGTTTTTGGAGTGACATTTGAGCAAGGACGCAACGAGCTTGCTATAAACAATGACCTTCTTGCCAATGTTGTGACCGACAACAAGGACATTCCGGACGACAAAAAGCGTGACCTGATAATTTCCCTTATCACCCTTAAATACACCCAGTCCAATTCCGTCTGCTACGTTAAGGACGGTCAGGCTATAGGCATCGGCGCCGGCCAGCAGAGCCGTATCCACTGCACGCGCCTTGCGGGCAACAAGGCGGACGTCTGGTGGCTGCGTCAGGCGCCTCAGGTAATGAATCTCAAGTTTGTGGACGGTATTCGCCGCCCTGACAGGGATAACACCATTGATGTATATATTTCCGATGAATACATGGATGTGCTGGCCGAGGGCAAGTGGCAGACACTGTTCAAGGAAAAGCCTCCTGTGTTTACAAAAGAGGAAAAGCTTGCATGGATAGCCAAGAATACCGGCGTTTGTGTGGGCAGCGACGCCTTCTTCCCCTTTGGGGACAACGTTGAGCGCGCTCGTAAGAGCGGCGTAGAGTATATTGCCCAGCCCGGCGGCTCCATCCGTGACGACAATGTTATCGAGACCTGCAATAAATACAATATTGCAATGGCCTTTACGGGAATAAGACTGTTTCATCATTAATTTGTTCCTTAAAAGGAGGACATCTACAAATGAAAGTACTGGTAGTAGGCGGCGGCGGCCGCGAACATACGATCTGCTGGAAGCTTAAGCAGAGCCCAAGGGTTACCGAGCTTTACTGCGCTCCCGGCAACGGCGGTATTGCCAATATAGCCAAGTGCGTACCCATCAAGGCTACGGATATCGAAAAGATCGCCGATTTTGCGGAAAAAGAAAAAATCGATCTTACCGTAGTTGCTCCCGATGATCCCCTTGTAATGGGACTGGTTGATTTGCTGGAAAGTCGCGGCCTCAGGGCCTTTGGCCCAAGGGCAAATGCCGCCATCATTGAGGGCAGCAAGGTTTTCAGCAAGGAGCTTATGAAAAAATACAATATCCCTACGGCAAATTATGAGGTGTTTGACAAGGCGGATGAAGCCATGGCCTATATCAAGGCTCAGAACTCCTACCCCGCCGTTATCAAGGCCGAGGGGCTGGCGCTTGGCAAGGGCGTAATTATCGCCAAAGATGAGGCCGAGGCGGCCGAGGGCATCAAGGAGATAATGGAGGATCGCAAGTTCGGGGACAGCGGAAGCCGGGTCGTTATTGAGGAATTCCTAACCGGGCCGGAAATATCCGTTCTTGCCTTTACTGACGGCAAGTCAATGCGTCCCATGGTATCCGCTCAAGACCATAAGCGGGCCTATGACAATGATCAGGGGCTTAATACCGGCGGCATGGGTACTTTCTCGCCCAGCCGCATCTACACTCCCGAAATGGAAAAGGAGTGTATGGAAAACATCTTCCTTCCCACAATGAATGCCATGAACGCTGAGAGCCGCACCTTTAAGGGCGTGCTTTACTTTGGCCTTATGTCCACCAAGGACGGGGTAAAGGTAATCGAGTACAACTGCCGTTTCGGTGATCCGGAAACTCAGGTTGTGCTTCCCCGTATGGAGGGTGATCTTCTGGAAATTTTTGAAGCCGTCATCGATGAACGCCTTGATGAGGTAAACATAGGATGGAAGGACGGTGGCTGCGTATGCGTTGTTGCCGCTAGCGGCGGGTATCCTCAAAAATATGAAAGCGGCAAGCTGATTACCGGCATTGAGGACGCCGAAGCCCTTGACAATGTGACCGTGTTCCATGCCGGGACTAAGGCCGAGGGCGGAAAAATTTACACCGCCGGAGGCCGCGTGCTGGGCGTTACAGCCATTGCCGACAGCCTTGACGAGGCCATCAGGCGTGCCTATGAGGGCATGGGGAAAATACACTTTGATAATATGCACTACCGTCATGACATCGGAATAAAAAAGTATTAATCGTATGAAGGCATCAACAATAAATCAAGTTAAAATATATCTTATGATGCTGTCGGGCCGATATGGCGGCGGGGAATATTTCCTTGGGGCGGACATAAGCTTTAAGTCCGGCACAAAAACCTTTCCCGCCAAAATCGAAAAGGGTCAAGACGGCCTTGTGATTACCCACGGGGGCAGTACTTGTCCCTTTGGATGGGAGGACGTGGCAGTTTTGGCAAAAAAATATGACTCAATGTCGCTTGTGTACCGTGAACGGGGCACCAATGCCGTCCTTACCGCTGATGACAGGGGTGCCAGCCTGAAGTATCAGGACAGTGCCGACACCCCTCAGGCGGAAACCGCCACCGTAGGCATCCGGGAATATCTGATCGCTCCGCCAAAGGCCAATGCCCTCCTTAAGGAGATAGGCATAATGAGCCGTGACGGCAAGATCAAAAACGATATGGTTCGCAAGTACAACCAGATTGACCACTTTGTGGAGCTGATCTCAGGGCACCTTGCACGGCTGGGAAATGACGTGGAGGTGCTGGACTGCGCCTGCGGAAAAAGCTATCTGTCCTTTGCGCTCAACTATTACCTTAAGGATGTGCTTAAGAAAAACTGCCACATCACCGGTGTGGATTACAGCGAGACTGTCATTGATGCCAGCCGTAAGACGGCTCATAGCTTGGGCTACTCAAATATGACCTTTGTCAAAGCTGACCTGACGGACTTTGCCCCATCCCGTAGGCCCGACGCGGTCATCAGTCTGCACGCCTGTGACACGGCGACGGATATGGCTATTGCCGCCGGTATCAACCACGGAGCCCGGGTCATATTTGCCGTGCCCTGCTGCCACAGGGAGCTGTTGCATTCCTACGATTACCCGCCATTTGGGGGAATATTGAAGCATGGAGTGTTCAAGGCGCGTCAGGCCGATCTGCTCACTGATGGCATGCGCTGCTTGTTGCTGGAAGCGGCTGGCTACACCGTTACGGCACAGGAGTACATTTCCCCTGTAGAGACCCCCAAAAATCTTCTTATCCGGGCGTTTAAGGATAAGTCCAATGGCAGTGGGGCAAGGGAAGAATATTACAGGCTCAAAGCCGCCCTTGGGGTCGGAATAATGCTGGAAAAGCTGATAAGCGGGGTGTTGCAATGAAATATCTCGTAGCCTCCGATATACATGGCTCCGCCTACTGGTTGGAAAAGCTGCTCCGCTGCTATGAGGAGGAAAAGGCCGGCTGTCTGGCGCTGCTGGGGGACATCCTCTATCACGGCCCCCGCAACGACCTGCCTCAGGGCTATGACCCAAAAAAATGTATAGAGATGCTTAACAATTTTAAAGACGATATTCTCTGCGTCCGTGGAAACTGTGACGCAGAGGTGGATCAGATGGTACTTGATTTCCCCATAATGGCGGATTACGCCGTTCTGATGATAGGGGATAGGCAGTTCTATCTCACCCATGGGCATATCCCGCTGCCTAAGTTCAAAAACAAGCCCATAGTCCTTGGGGGACACACCCATGTGCCAAAGTGCGAGGACAGAGGGGATTACATTTATGTCAATCCCGGTAGCGTCAGTCTGCCCAAGGAAAACAACCCCCACACCTACATAACTATTGACAATGGAATAATAAACAACAAAACCTTACAAAATGATATTGTTTTTTCGTATAAATTTTAACTTGCACATTTTGTGCAAAAACTTGATTTAATTTTTTGTGAGTATTATTGATAGAAAAACGCTAAGATTTTTATTATAATATTATGTGGACTACTGACAGTTTTAAAATATACTTGCGAGGTGTGAAAGTGTGAATTTTTCCGAGAAGACAATTAATACGGACTACAAGTTTATCGGCGAGATAATAAAGCTTCGCGTCGATACGGTGGAAACTCCCGGCGGAAATACTGCCACTCGTGAGCTTGTGGAGCACCCCGGCGGCGTGGCAGTTGTGGCTATGACAGACGACCGTAAGATAATTATGGAATGGCAGTACCGCCGCCCCTTTGACCGAAATGTGTATGAGATCCCCGCCGGCAAACGCAACAGTCAAACCGAAGACCCCTTGGTCTGCGGTATGCGTGAGCTTGAAGAGGAGACCGGCTATAAGGCGAAAAACTTTATGTATTTGGGAAGTATGCTTCCCACCCCCGGATTTTGTAGCGAGGTGCTTCATATGTATGTGGCTACCGGGCTTTACAAGGGTGAAGTGCACCGTGACACCGACGAATATCTGGAGCTTGAGCAGGTTCCCTTTGACTCGGTGGTGGAAAAAATCCTTAACGGCGAGATCGTGGACGCCAAGACTTGTGTTGCCGTACTCAAGGTGAACGAGCTTATTCGCCGGGGCGTTATAAAATTTTGATCGGAACCAATCAGTGAAAAGGATCTCGAAAACCGGAGATCCTTTTTGGATTGTATGAGTTTTTCAATAGTTGCTGACTTTAATTGTATTGGAGATGAAGACGATGAAGGCTGCTTTTGTCGCCCTTGGCTGCAAGGTCAATCAATACGAGGCAGACGCTTACGCTGCCATATTCCGTGAACACGGGGCAGAGATAGGCTCCTTTGACGAGGCCTGTGATGTTTATGTGGTCAATACCTGCTCCGTTACCAATATTGGCGACCGCAAAAGCCGCCAGCTGCTCCGCCGTGCAAAAAAGCTTAATCCCAAAGCGATCGTTGTGGCTACGGGCTGCTATGCGCAGACCGCCTATGACGAAGTTTCCGCCATAGCCGAGGTGGATCTCGTTATCGGCACGGCTCAGCGCCGTCTTATATATGAGCTGGTGGAGGCTAAGCTACAGGGCCGTGACATTGACACAAGGGTCGATATAATGAAGGAGCGCCATTATGAGGAGCTGGAGACCGATGGCAGCAACGAACGCTGCCGTGCGTATATCAAGATACAGGACGGCTGCGACAATTTCTGTACCTACTGCATAATCCCCTACGCCCGTGGACCGGTGCGCTCCCGCCGAATGGAAAACATAATAAGGGAGGCCGAGCGTCTGGCCGGAATGGGATACCGGGAGGCAGTGCTTACGGGCATCCATGTTGCCTCCTATGGCAAGGATCTAAAAAACGGGCAGAGCCTGATAGATGTTATCGAAGCGGTTGCCGCAATCGATGGGATAAAAAGAATACGCCTCAGCAGCATTGATCCCCGTGCCTTTACGGATGATTTCATAGTCCGGACGGCGAAGTGTGACAAGCTTTGCAGACATTTTCATATTTCTCTTCAAAGCGGTAGCGCCGGTGTACTCAAAAGGATGAACCGCAGGTACACCCCCGACATGTACCTTGAGACGCTGGAGCGTATCCGCCGGGCAATGCCGGATTGCTGCATCACGACTGATATTATCTGCGGCTTTCCGGAGGAAACGGAGGAGGAATTTCGAGAGACAATGGATTTTGCCGCCCGTGCCGGCTTTGGAAAGATACATGTTTTTCCCTATTCAATGCGCCGTGGGACGGTGGCGGCACAAATGCCTCAGGTCCCGGACGATGTAAAGACTCGCCGGGCAAAGCTGCTGGGGGATGAGGCGGAAAAGCTTAAGGCGGACTTTGAGTGCGGCTGTGTAGGCCGGACAGTTTCAGTATTGTTTGAACAGCAAAAAGAAGGGCTTTGGGAAGGCCTAAGCAAAAATTACCTGAGGGTGTTTGTCTCCAGTGAAGCTCCTTTGGAGGGTGTTATCGCAGACGTAAGGCTGACAAAGCTTGAAAACGGCAGAATTTACGGGGAAATACAAAATATGTGTTGACAATGCAAGCGTAATGTGATATACTCCATAACACTGTATTCCATTATGTATAACTGAGGAAGCAGGATTAATTCTAAAATGCTGATTGGCAATGAAATTTTTCTCGCAGCAAGGCAAAAAGCGCATGAATACTTGTTGTATCTTGGACTTTTTAGCGTAGCTGCGGAAACTTCCCGTCAAGCAGTGTCTTAAGCCGTAGGCGTGAATTGTCCGGTGCTTTCTTAAGGAGAATAAGCATGAAGATCCAGCTCAGCGAGCATTTCACATACGGCAAGCTTGTCCGATTTGCTCTGCCATCGGTGATAATGATGATATTTACATCCATATACGGCGTTGTGGACGGACTTTTTGTGTCAAACTTTGTGGGCAAGGAGCCTTTTGCGGCGGTTAACCTTATCATGCCGGTACTGATGATACTGGGTACGGTGGGCTTTATGATCGGTGCCGGAGGCAGCGCCATTGTGGCTAAGACCTTTGGAGAGGGCAAGCCCGAAAAGGCCCGGGAGTACTTTTCCATGCTCATCTATGTTACTTTAGGCATAGGCATTGTACTTTCGGCTCTGGGAATAATATTCATGCGTCCGGCCGCCGCCGCACTGGGAGCCACGGGACAGATGCTGGAAGATTGCGTGATTTACGGACGGATAAACGCCGGGGCAGTCACTGCCTTTATGCTTCAGCAGACCTTTCAAAGCTTTATGATCACAGCCGAAAAGCCCCAAATAGGCCTTAAAATAACTGTATGCGCCGGGGTTACAAACATGGCGCTGGATCTGCTGTTTATTGGCTTTTTCCGCTGGGGTGTGGCCGGGGCGGCCCTTGCTACGGCGGCAAGCCAGCTGGTAGGGGGAGGAGTTCCTCTTATTTACTTCAGCCGAAAAAACAGCAGTATCCTCAGGCTTACAAAAGCCGGATTTTATCCCCGCATACTTTTAAAGACCTGTACAAACGGCTCATCCGAGCTAATGACAAACATATCCATGTCGCTGGTAAATATGCTTTACAACTTTCAGCTGATGCGCTTTGCCGGGGAGGACGGCGTGGCCGCCTATGGGGTGATAATGTACGCGGGCTTTATCTTTGCGGCGATCTTTATTGGCTATTCCATTGGAACTGCGCCCATAGTGGGTTTCAACTTCGGTGCGGCAAACCATGCTGAGCTTCAAAACCTTTTTAAAAAGAGCCTTTTTATTATAGGCGTTTGCGGCCTTGCCATAACCTCCATCGCCGTGACTCTTGCACCGCCGCTGGCAAAGGTGTTTGTGGGCTACGATCGGGAGCTTTGCGATCTTACGAGCAAGGGCTTCACTGTCTATTCACTGTCATTCCTTATCTGCGGCTTTAATATATACGGCTCATCGTTCTTTACGGCGCTCAACAATGGCCTTGTGTCGGCGGTAATCTCGTTCTTGCGTACCTTTGTCTTTCAGATTGCGGCAGTGCTTATACTGCCCGAAATGTGGGG
The DNA here is from genome assembly GCA_964442035.1 of uncultured Oscillospiraceae bacterium. Taxonomy (GTDB): domain Bacteria; phylum Bacillota; class Clostridia; order UMGS1883; family UMGS1883; genus JAFLUQ01. The sequence goes on along the minus strand of CAYTWZ010000010.1, from coordinate 8,301 downwards.
CGTGGATGGGGTATGGGTCGCTGTGGCGTCGGCGGAAATACCCGCGTTGATGGTAACTGTGGCGTTTATGCTAACAATGCGAAAACGCTACCGCTACGCGTAAGCTTGACAAAGGAACAAAAATCTGATATACTTTATGATGTAGTAATGGACGTGCTAAAAAACAGGTATCTGACAGGCGAACATGGAATCCGCCCCTACTCCTTGACAGAGCGGCTCTCACTATTTGTATCATTTAAAAACTTACAGAAAGGAATGATGTAATGTCAATATTTTTGATTGATTATGAAAATGTCCGTACAGCTGCTTTTAACGGACTTGAGGATTTGACCGAAGAGGATCGTGTGATCATATTTTATACCAGCAATTCCGACAATCTCACGTTTGCCTTGATGCAGCGGCTGATCAAGGCAAAGGCTGAAATTAATTACCTTAAGGTCAGCTGCGGCGGCAAAAACTCGCTGGACTTTCAGCTTTGCAGCTATCTTGGCTTTCTTATCGGCACAAACAGGGATACACGCTTCTGTATCATAAGCCGAGACAAGGGCTTTTCCACAATGCTGTCTCTCTGGGGTGAAAATACCGAAAACGGCAATTCGGTTATCTGTTGCACCAATATTTACAATGGCAGCGGCAGCAAGCCTATTGAGGAAGAGGAGATCATGGATACTCAGGAAATGCAGGATGAAGTAGCCCCCGAGACCTACGATGAGGCCGAGAACGCGCCGGAGCCGTCTGCTCAAGAGCCCTCTTTGGTGTCTGTTGCCGAATCAGCTGAAGAAAAGCCGTCAGAAAAGGCTGAATCAAAGCCGGAGGTAGCCAAAGAAACCGCTGACGCGGCTCCCGAAGCGGTCACTGAGGAAAAAACCGAGAACAAGCCAAAGCGCCAGTATAAGCGCCGAACCTACAACCGTAAGCCCAAGGCCCCCGCATCAGAGCAGACCGCATGACGGCGCCTCAGCTGTCGCCCCGGCTCCGGATGGTGATCGGACTTGTTCCCCCTGAGGTGAGCTGCTGTGATATCGGTACAGACCATGGCTACATAGCTATCGAATTGGCCCAAAACGGACACAGAGTCGTTGCTATGGATGTTAACCGCGGCCCGTTGCTGGCAGCGGAGCGCAATATCCGCCGCTTTGGCGTGACGGACAGGGTCGTGACAAGGCTTTCCTGGGGGTTCAGATCCCTTGAGGATGGGGAGGCGGAGTGCGCCGTGATATCCGGCATGGGCGGCGAGCTTATTGCACAGATAATAGGAGACGCCCCGCAGGGGGTAAAATATATGGTGCTTCAGCCTCAGTCATGCTTTTTCGATTTGAGGGACTACCTTAACAACAACGGCTTTTTTATCAAAAAAGAGGAGCTTTGCCGGGAGGCGGACAGATATTATTGCGCATTGCTGGTCACAAGGGGAGAACAGCGTCCTCTTGACCTTGTTGAAAAACAAATAGGCCCACGGCTTATAGAGGAAGATCATCCCTTGCTCAGGGAATATGCCGCTTATCGAAGTAAAGAGCTGGAATATGCGCTTGAAAAGATCGGCAGCGCCGCTACTCCTCGCCGGGAGGAATATCAACAGCTTATAGGCCTTTACAGAAAAATTACCTATAGAGGGAATGAAAAATGGTCGAATTAAAAGATATAATTAAGTTTATGGAGACAAGCTTTCCCCTGTCATATGCTGCCGATTACGACAATGTGGGACTTCTCGTGGGCAGAAGTCAAGGCTCAGTCAGCAAGGTGTTGCTTTGTCTTGACTGTGACGAGGCCGCAGTGGATGAGGCCGCAAGGGAGAATGCCCAGCTTATCATAAGCCATCATCCTGTGATTTTTGGGGGTATAAAAGCCGTAAGCGATAACGATCCACAGGGGCGGATGCTGCTTTCGGCTATTGAACGCGGCATATCTGTCTACTGCGCCCATACCAACCTTGACAGTTGTCCCGACGGCCTTACGGACTATCTTTGCCACCGACTGGATCTGACGCCCATTGAGCCCATTGATGGCTTTGACGGAAGAATCTGTCGGCCAAGGGAGGGACTAAGGTTGCTGGAGCTTTGCGCAAGGATACGCGCGGAACTGGATATGGAATATATATCCACTACCGCCAGAATGAACCGCCCCGTAAAGTGCGTGGCTGTTTGTAACGGTAGCGGCGGCAGCATGGCGGACGCAGCTATCCGAAAGGGTGCCGACGTTTTTATCAGCGGTGACGTAAAGTATCATCAGCTCAGGGATTTTTACCTCACTGATAATTTTGAATTTATTCAGGTGAGTCACTATGACAGCGAAAAAATCGTTACCGAGCTTTTGTTTGACCGGCTCAAGGCGGGCTTCGGTTCTGCCTTAGAGGCTGTTATATCAAAAAGTAATACAGATGTAATGACGGTAATTGGCTGAAACAAAGGTGTTGAAACGGGAATTATTACAGCTTAATTACAAAAACTCTTGCTTTTTATTCATATATGTAGTATAATGAAAGCATGTAAAACACAAAGGAGTGGTGTTATGCTTTTTCAAAGCTCATCAGATAAATCCAAAAAGTCAAAAAACAGTTCAAAAAATAATTCAAATAATAATTCAAAAAACAAAGCTGCCGATAAGACAGGCAAGGCAGATCAGGACACTATAAGAGTGTCCCGTAAGTCCGAGGAAAAAAAGGTGGCTGCTTCTACAGTGGCGTCGGAGATAGTGGATGAGCCCACTATCATTGTACCGCCGGTGAAGCCTCCCGTTGAGCTTCCTCCTCAGGCTACTGAAGAAGGGACAACGGCAAATGGGGAAGAGGACGTTAAGACTTCCGAAAAAATGCCATCAACGGAAGTGGCGGATGCTGCAACTGCTGAGACTGCCGCTCCACAAGAGGAAGCAGAACCCCGGTCTTCCGATCCGGAGAACCAAGAGCAACAGACTTCCGCTCTGTCAGACGAAGATGAAAATACGGAAAAAGCCGAGGATGAAAAGGAATATTCCGCCGCAGAGGGTACTGATGCAAGTCTGCTCAGCGAATTTGCACCAAAGCCCATGAATATACCTAACATTGATCTGGAAAAGGAAAAGCGCCGCCAGGAAAAACGTAGCCAAAATCGCAAAAAGCAGACCAAAAAGGTTGAGGCCAGGAAAAAACGGAGCAGAAAAAAGGCCTCCGTTGGACGCAAAATCCTTGTTGGACTTACCAGCTTCCTACTATTTTTGGTGCTTTCCGTCACAATGACAGGACTTATTTCCGTTTTGTCAGTTCAGCTTGCTACCAGCAAGTCAGCCGTCCGTTATTCGGTGAAGAACATGAATATAGCTTCCGAGGTGGCTGTGGGCAGTGTTGACGACAGCGGCGGCTATCTTGAGGGTATTGTTGACACATCCAAAATATCTGATCGCACCGCCCTTGTGGACATAATCAGGGACAATGCGCAGGGAAGCATTACATACGGTCAGATTATCTCCACATTCCGTAGCTCCAGCGTTGAGACTATGGTGGCAGACAAGGTCAAGGCGGCGGCGGATTATCTGCTTATGGGCAAGAAATACGTGGATCCCACCGGTCAGGAAATCGCGGCTCTTATTCGTGAAAACTCCACACATATACGTTCCCTTACGGGCCGAAGCCTTACTGAGGAGGATTACACAAGGATAGCTGCTCACTATGACAATGACGCCAGTCTGGGAGATATTTCAGCTTACAGTCTCAGTCAGACAAAGCTTGGAGGCTATACCCACATTACCAGACATATCTTTTCGGTGAAGATATTGGCAGCTCTTCTGCTGATTAATATCCTGCTGATCATCCTCCTTTGCATACTGACCAAAAAGACCGCCCATATTCCTGTGGGCTGGGCGTTTATCGTCAGCGGCATATTGGTGGTTGTGGGTGCGGTGTTCTACCGTCCGCTCAACATGCTAAATTCCGTAAGCTCACTGTTTGCTCAGACAGTGATCAATAATTATTGCAGCTTCTTTACAACTGCCACAATAATTGTGGGCGGTGTGTTTGCTGTGATCGGCGCGTTCATTTTCCTTGTGGGAAATGCGTCATCCGGCTATGAGGACGAGGAGTAAAAAATTTATGAACAAAAAAATCACCTCTGCATAGAATGTGTAGAGGTGATTTTTTGAATAACTGTAACAACTGCCAGCCCGGACAGATTCCCTATACTATACGTAGCGGCGACACCCTATGGGCCATTGCCAATGGCTACGGCGCCACTGTGGACGAAATACTTAAGCTCAATCCCGGCCTTGACCCTCAAGAGCTGGAGGTGGGGACACGACTATGTCTGCCATTCGTGGGAGGGATATACCCTTCCTGCGTTACCGGGAATTATTACGTAGTCCGCAAAAACGTCAGCATTGACACTATCGGGGCATATTTTGGCGTCACAGCGGACATGATTTACAAAAACAATATGGGTATTGACCCTGACAAACTTTTTGACGGTCAGGTGCTGTGCATTCCCGTGGCTCCATCGCCGGTTGAAATATTCATCTCCAACGGTATTCTGACGGTTCGCCACAAAAACGGCGGTGAGACCCATTGTGCTTCCAAGGGGAGCTTTTCGGGTTTTGCTTGCGTTATCAACAAGCAGCTTGACATTGGCGTCAGCGGCGCAAGGATACTTGACCTGTCAGACGGCGGTTCCATATCCGGGGAAAGCAGCGGCTGCAGCGGTATAGTTGTCTCCGATAGTGATATGGACTCACTGTTTAATCTGACGCCTGTGGGTACTATTGTTAGAGGGGATGGGTAAAGACTCGTAAGGGGGAACCGCTTTGGTTCCCCCTACGCAGATATCAATTATCCGCTCATCCTCTCAAAAACATACCTTGCAACACCGTGCTTAGGTATATCGGTCATTACATAGGAAAACTCGTCCCCGATTATCCTTTCAGCCAGTTCCATAAGCCGTTTGTCCGAGATATACTGTTTCTTTCCTTGATCTTCCATTTTTAGCTTTTCCTTATAAAGCAGCCGAAGGACGCAAAGAATTTGCTGCTTGTCCCCGTCGGTAATTATGGAAGCGTATTTTTCGGCCCGCGCCTTCCGATCATCCACCCATTCCACATAGTCGGTCTTGTCACTAAGCATGGTGTCAATCTCCTCGTTTGACATGACCCTTTTGATCTTATCTGTCAGACGGGAGTTATCGATAGGCACAAAGACTGTGGATGATGGGGAATTTATGGGATTCAATACATAATACGCGGCCTGTTTTCCGATTACGCTCATTTTTCGCATGTCCGATATCCGGCACACTCCCGTGGCTCCGTAAACAACAGTATCTCCAATATTGAACATTCCTTACCTCCGATTTTTAAAAAACCCTACAAACAAAGGGAACCGTACTCTTTTTCCTGTTCCTTACATTCTATTTTAGCAAAATATGAGCTGATTTTCAAAGGGAATTATTCATAAAAAAGCGCTTTAGGCAATGCGCACATTGCCTAAAGCGCTTCCATATCGTTGGGGGACATCTTTCGCTTAGTTATACTTATTTTCATTCATCCCACAAAGTGAGGACACCGGTTTTTCGTGTCTCGTTCAGGTCGATTATACGCTGGTTGGATGAGCCACGAAACTGCAGTGAAATATTCCTCAAGGCCTCTACATATCTGCCGTCCACCAGTACATCAATAAGGCTGAGCAACTCTTCCGTCACCTCGCAGTTGGGGTATGCCCCCGGCGAGGTAATCTCGTCGTCATAGCGAAAGCCCGAAAATGCCCATACGGTCTTGTGGGGATATTCTTCCCTGACCCGTCTCAGGAAGGGCAACAACGCCCGCTGGTTTTTGGGCTCAAAGGGTTCGCCCCCAAGGAGGGTAAGCCCTTGGATATAGCTTGGAGCCAGCATGGAAAGGAGCTTGTCCTCCGTTTCTCGGGTGAAGGGCTGACCGTAGTCAAAATCCCATGTCTGGGGCTGGAAGCAGTTTTCACAGTGGTTGGTGCAACCGGATACGAACAGCGTAACCCTTACGCCGATACCGTTGGCGATATCGCAGTTTTTAATTTCACAGTAATTCATTACAGATGAAGCACTCTCTCCTTAATCTCCTGTGTGCGTCCCTGATTCCAGAACTGTGTGCCGATATATCCGCAGGTGCGCCGAGCCACATTCATTTTGCTCTGGTCAGTGTTGCCGCAGTTGGGGCACTCCCATATCAGCTTGCCGTCCTCCTCGACAATTTGTATCTCACCGTCATAGCCGCATTCCTGACAGTAGTCGGATTTGGTGTTGAGTTCAGCATACATAATGTTGTCATAGATGAACTTTATCACCTGAAGCACGGCCTCAAGGTTTTGCTGCATGTTGGGTACCTCAATATAGCTGATTGCTCCGCCGGGAGAAAGAGCCTGAAACTTGGACTCCAGCTTCAGCTTATCAAAGGCGCTGATAGGCTCGGTAACATGTACATGATAGCTGTTGGTTATATAGTTCTTGTCGGTAACTCCCTCGATAATTCCAAAGCGGCGCTGAAGGCCTTTGGCAAACTTGTAGGTGGTGGACTCAAGAGGTGTTCCGTAAAGGGAATAGTCGATGTTTTCGTCAGCCTTCCACTTGGCGCAGGCGTCATTAAGGACTTTCATTACTCTGAGGCCGAATTCCTCCCCCTCAGGCTCGGTAAGCTTTTTGCCAGTAACCTCGTAAACACACTCCCAAAGTCCGGCATAGCCCAGAGAGATAGTGGAGTAACCGCCATGCAACAGTTTGGTTATGGGCTCACCCTTCTTAAGTCTTGCCAGCGCGCCATACTGCCAAAGTATCGGCGCCGCGTCTGACAGCGTCCCTTCAAGTCGCTCGTGACGGCACTGGAGCGCCCGGTGGCAAAGCTCAAGACGCTCGTCAAGCACTTTCCAGAACTTTTCCTCATCCTTGCCGTCCCGGCAGGCGGTGCAGGCTGCGTCCACAAGATTGATGGTCACAACGCCCTGATTAAATCGTCCGTAATACTTTGGACGACCGTTCTCGTCAACATAAGGTGTGAGGAAGCTACGGCAACCCATGCAGGTATAGCAGTTTCCGTTGCCGTTTTTGTCCTTCTTAAGGCTAAGCATTATCTTTTCGGAAATATAGTCGGGAACCATGCGCTTGGCAGTGCATTTGGCCGCCAGCTGGGTCAGATACCAATAGGGAGCGTCCTCGGTGATATTGTCTTCCTCAAGCACATATACAAGCTTGGGAAACGCAGGTGTGACAAATACGCCGGCTTCGTTCTTTACGCCCTGATAACGCTGGTTGAGCACCTCTTCAATAATAAGGGCAAGATCCTTTTTAAGCTGAGGCTCCTTGGCCTCGTTAAGGTACATAAATACCGTTACAAAGGGAGCCTGGCCGTTAGTAGTCATAAGGGTCACTACCTGATACTGAATGGTTTGTACGCCACGCTGGATTTCTTCCCTAAGCCTTGTTTCCACGATCTGTGTCACCTGACTGGGTTCGGGCCGGATGCCAAGTCTGTCAAATTCGGCATTTACGGATGCGGTTATTTTTTCCCTTGACACCTGTACAAACGGGGCCAAATGTGTCAGTGAAATGGACTGCCCGCCGTATTGGCTGGACGCCACCTGTGCAATGATCTGGGTGGCGATATTGCATGCGGTGGAAAAGCTGTGGGGTTTTTCTATCATAGTGCCGGAAATCACGGTGCCGTTTTGTAACATATCGTCTAAGTTTACCAGATCGCAGTTATGCATGTGCTGCGCAAAATAGTCCGCGTCATGGAAATGGATAATGCCCTGACGGTGAGCCTCCACGATTTCCTTTGGGAGAAGTATGCGCTCGGTTATGTCCTTGCTCACCTCTCCAGCCATGTAATCCCGCTGCACACTGTTTACGCTGGGGTTTTTGTTGGAATTTTCCTGCTTGATCTCCTCATTGTTGCACTCTATAAGGGTGAGAATGGAGTCGTCAGTGGTGTTTGACTTGCGCACAAGGCTACGAGTATAACGATATGTGATGTACCGCTTGGCAACCTCGTAGGCTCCGTGAGCCATGATCTGCTTTTCCACAAGATCTTGTATTTCCTCGACGGAAAGGGCACGGCCTATTTTTTCACAGGATTTATATACAGAGTCAGCTATACGCTGAATCTGTTTGGGAGTCATTTTCTCGTCGTCCTCCACAACATTGTTTGCCTTGGTCACGGCAGCCACTATTTTGCTAATGTCAAAATCAACCTCAGTTTTGTTGCGCTTAATTATTTTCATATGGATTCTTCCTTTTTTATCAATTTAACCCTGTATGTATTAGTATACACCATATATAGGGCTTTGTCAATAGCAAATACACAATATATGCTATTTTTTTT
>CAYTWZ010000009.1:26925-30211 GCA_964442035.1 uncultured Oscillospiraceae bacterium | reverse complement strand
TAATTTTTGAAACCGTGTCTATACACTCCTGACGCAGCTGTTCATTTTGGACAAGGATTCATTAGCCCGGAGGCCATGCAAGGCTTCTGCCGCCCAGCATATGAAAGTGCAGATGCTTGACGGTCTGTCCGCCGTCCTCGCCGCAATTGTTCACAATGCGGTATCCGCCCTCGGCAATTCCCTCTGCCGCCGCGATTTCCTTTGCCGCAAGGAAAATGTCGCTGACAACAGATGCGTTTTCGGGAGTAAGATCATTGGCGCAGGCAATATGCTCCTTGGGAACAATGAGAACATGCACAGGGGCCTCGGGGCTTATGTCCCTGAAAGCGTAGACCTTGTCGTTTTCGTAAACCTTGGCCGATGGGATCTCTCCGGCGATTATTTTGCAGAATAAGCAGTCCAATTTTTTTGCCTCCTTTTTACCTAAGGCTTTCGCCTTTCAATAAGGGCTGAAAGCCCGTCATTCAACGTTTCGGTGGGAGATTGATCTCCCACCGAAAAACGAAAGCGGAGCCCGCCGCCTATAGAGGCGGGGGACATCTTTCGTTTAGTTATACTACTGAAAAAACATATATACTATGGGGAAACCGTGCGGGTTCCCCCGACGAGCCTGCTGTCTTTACTTTACCTGACGGGTCACTATCTCGTCAACTATAGCAAGGGCATTGTCCACCTTGTCAGCATCCTTTCCGCCGCCCTGAGCCATATCGGGCTTTCCGCCGCCGCTGCCTCCGGCTACGGCTGTGACCTCCTTGATAATCTTACCGGCATGGATGCCCTTGGCAACAGCATCCTTTGTGGCCATTGCAACAAAGGTTATCTTGCCTTCAAATTTGGTTGCAAGGACAACAACAGCGCAATGATTGTTTTCCTTTACGGCGTCGCCCATCTTTTTAAGCTCATCGATGCTTACACCGTCATTCTGAGCGGTAAACACATCAACACCGTTAATATGCTTGGCAGAGGCCATAAGGTTGTTGGCCTTTGCGCCGGCTATCTTGTCCGCAAGAGCTTCTGCCGCACGCTTGGCTATCTTTATATCATCCATAAGGCTTTCGGCCTTGTGTGTGAGTTCAGTCTCGGTAGTCTTAAGGGTGGAGCAGACATCGTGAATCATTTTGTCCTTATGCTCCATATATTTGAGTACGCCGTTGCCGGTAATGGCCTCAATACGCCTTACTCCGGCGGCAACGCCTCCCTCGGAAACAATCTTGAACAAACCGCATTGAGCTGTATTGGTCAGATGTGTGCCTCCGCAGAATTCCACACTGTAATCGCCCATTGACACAACTCTTACCACCGCGCCGTACTTTTCGCCAAACTGAGCTGTAGCCCCAAGCTTCCGGGCTTCCTCAATGGGAAGCTCCTGCACGGTTATAGGCATAGCCTCTAAGATGGCGTCATTGACCTTACGCTCCACAAGGGCAAGTTGCTCCTTGGTCATTGCCTCAAAATGAGAGAAGTCAAAGCGAAGCCTGTCCCCGTTTACAAGGGAGCCGGCCTGTGCCACGTGAGAGCCAAGCACCTCCTTAAGTGCCTTATGAAGCAGGTGAGTGGCGCTGTGGTTGCGGCTTATGTCCATGCGGTGGGACTTGTCAACAGCAAGATTAACAGTGTCACCGTCACTAAAGGAGCCGCTTGTCACCTCAACCTCGTGAAGATAAATCCCATCACCGGTCTTAGTGGTGTTGATGACCTTGGCAGACGATGCGTCCTTTGAAATAACGCCTATATCGCCTACCTGACCGCCCATTTCGGCATAGAAAGGGGACTCCTCAACTACAATATAGCCCTTTTCTCCATCGGCGATGGTTGCGCTGACCTCGCCTTCAGAGACGACTCCAACGATCCGGCTTTCCGCCGTGAGGGATGTATAGCCCACAAATTTTGTAGCCGAAGCATCCTCAAATTCATAGGTTTCATTGCTGTCCCAGCTGGAGCCGTCCTTGCGCGCAGCCTTGGCGGTTGCCTTCTGGTTATCCATGGAGCGGTTAAAGCCCTCCACATCCACGCTGAGACCCTGCTCGGCGGCCATTTCCACCGTAAGGTCGAGCGGGAAACCGTAGGTATCGTGAAGCTTGAAAGCCATCTCGCCTGTAAGCTCATTTGCTCCGGAATTTTTGGTTTCCTCTATATACTGGTTGAGCACTACAAGGCCATTATCAATGGTGGCGTCAAAGCGCTCCTCTTCTTTTTTGATTATCTTAGTGATATAATCCTTCTTTTCCTCAAGCTCCGGATAAGCGGATTTGGACGCTTCAATGACTGTTTCGGCAACCTCATAGAGGAACTCCCGGTCAATGTTAAGGAGCTTTCCGTGACGCGCAGCCCGGCGGAGCAGACGGCGGAGCACATAACCACGGCCCTCGTTGGAGGGGATAACCCCGTCAGACACCATCATAACGGTGCTGCGGATATGGTCGGTTATAACGCGAAGTGAAACGTCCGTCTTTTCGTTTTCCTTATAGTTTACTCCCGCTATACGGGAAATGTGCTTCATTACGTCCTGAACAGTGTCTACCTCAAAAAGATTGTTCACACCCTGCATTACAACAGCCAGACGCTCCAGACCCATACCGGTATCGATATTGGGGTTGGGAAGGGGGTTGTAATTGCCCTGATCGTCCTTGTCGAACTGGGTGAACACCAAATTCCACACTTCCATGAACCTGTCACAGTCACAGCCTACACCGCAGGTAGGAGAGCCGCAGCCGAATTCCTCGCCCCGGTCATAATATATTTCGGAGCATGGGCCGCACGGGCCTGTGCCGTGCTCCCAGAAGTTGTCCTCCTTGCCAAGTCTGACAATACGGGAAGGATCCACACCCACCTGATTGACCCAGATATCCCGGGCCTCGTCATCGTTTTCGTATATGGATATCCAAAGCTTGTCCTCCGGTATCTCCATCACCTTGGTAAAGAACTCCCACGCCCAAGCAGTGGCTTCCTTCTTGAAATAGTCGCCGAACGAAAAGTTGCCCAGCATCTCAAAAAACGTGCCGTGGCGGGCAGTATGACCCACACGCTCAATATCGGGGGTACGGATGCACTTCTGGCAAGTAGTGACCCTTTTGCGGGGAGGGGTCTCGGCACCGGTGAACCAGTGCTTCATAGGCGCCATGCCGGAATTGATAAGAAGTAAGCTGGCGTCATTCTTGGGCACAAGAGAAAAGCTGTCAAGCCTGAGGCAGCCCTTGGACTCAAAAAAACTGAGGAATTTTTCACGTATTTCGTTTACACCTAATTTTTCCATTTGTGTCAACTCCTAATATATTTACAAACATTC
>CAYTWZ010000009.1:0-26825 GCA_964442035.1 uncultured Oscillospiraceae bacterium | reverse complement strand
TTTACAAACATTCATTTTACATTATATATTTTTCTTAAGCTTTTGTCAAGAAATAGTTTGTTTATTTATCAATTTGTCAGGATATATACTCATTCTTCCATTCTTTTACTCTTTGCTTCATCTCGTCGATAGCCAGCACTCCATAGGCAAAGCCCTTTTTTATCAAATCATCGGGGACAAATTCGTCATACTTTTCAAAGATAGGAACCTCCTTGGGATATACAAGCTCCATTGGATCAAAGGGCTTTTCCGCCTCGGCGCATAGCACACGGAAAAACTTCTCCTCCGAGGCCTTCATTCTGAACTGTATAAAATACGGACGTGATGAGTCAATTCCGCTGAGCTCCAAGGGCTTGGCGCACTTGATCTTGATAAACCGTTCCAACGCCAAAAACGCGTATGATCCAAGCCATGGGAGCAGCGCCCACATATCCCCTCCCAGACAGATAAGCGCCTTACTTGCAATTCCGGCGTTTACGGCGGCAAGCCTTATCTCCCGAAGTCGGGCACAACCGTTCTTCATCAGATAGGGATATTGCTTTTCCTCACATAAAACCCGCTTCATCCGTTCTAAAATCCTTGTATTGATATCACCAGGGCACTCCCCAAAGTATGCGGGAACCTTACCCTTTACCAAGGTGCAGTAGATCATATGACGCTTGTGGTCGACCTCATCCACTATCCACACATGCCCGGCCAGAGCGATTTTTTCACCTGCCGGCGGCGGTTTGACAATGGTGCCCAATTCCTCCGCTCCGCTGCGTACAGTGTATTCCTCGTTTTCCTGAAAGACAGCGTAAAAGTTAAAGGAATTGGTCACCCTCTCCCCCGCAAGCCCAACTATCAGGCCGCCGGTTTCGGTACGCTGTATGTGGCCGATCTGTATAAGGTGACGGAGAAGCGTTTTGTAGTCATCCTTGGTAATACTGTCAAAATACGAAAGAGACAATATTCTTGATGCCAGCGCTCCCGGCGTAAGCTCACCGCATGAAGCGAGTACGCTCATGGTCTGATGATACAACAAGCTGTAAGGCAGGCGGTGAGTCCGGGGCGGTTCCACCCATCTTTCCTCAAGATATAACTGCACAATGGCTATTCCCTGAATGAGAGGCCAGGGTATGGTCTCCGGCAGAAGCGCTCGAGGCTCCGGGCGTTCCTCACGCATGACAAACCACATTTCCGGCGGGGCGGATCTGCGCCCTGTGCGGCCCATACGTTGCAAAAACGATGACACTGTAAATGGCGCGTCTATCTGAAAGGCCCTTTCCAATCGGCCTATGTCTATGCCCAATTCCAGTGTGGCGGTGGTGACTGTGGTCTTAAGCTCGTCCTCATCCTTCATTGCGGCCTCCGCTGTTTCCCGGTAAGAGGCGGAAAGATTGCCGTGATGAATAAGAAAGCGGTCAGGCTCGTTTTTAGCCTCACAGTACTGTCGGAGAGTAGTGGTAACGGCCTCGCACTCCTCACGGGAATTTACAAATACAAGGCATTTTTTGCCCTTGGTGTGCTCAAAAATATATCCTATGCCCGGATCCGCCTCCTGAGGAGCCTTATCCGTGGGCTTTTCCATTTCGGCAAGACCATCCCGGCTGCCTTTGTCCGCCGCCTGAGCGCCGGAGGTGAAGAAATGCTCCATGGAAATACGCCATCTTACGCCCTTTTCCTCTATTTTCGGTATTACCGTCCCACGGGATGTTCCGGCGGAGAGGAAACGGCCCGTGGCCTCCGGATCACCTATGGTCGCGGACAGGCCTATGCGCCGGGGATTACACCCAGCAGAGCGGCACAGCCGCTGTATCAGACAAAGGGTCTGGCCTCCCCGATCTCCCCGTAGTAGCGAATGTACCTCATCAATGACAATAAAGCGTAAGTCGTGAAACAGCTTGCCCAAAATGGAATTTCTGCGCAGCAGCATGGCCTCAAGGGATTCGGGAGTGATCTGCAATATTCCCGACGGATTTTTCAGCAGCTTACTCTTGTGGGATTGGGACACATCCCCGTGCCAATGCCACACCGGAATGTCCGCCTCGTCGCAAAGTTCGTTGAGCCGGGCAAACTGGTCATTGATAAGTGCCTTGAGAGGCCCGATGTACAACGCCCCCACGGAGGAAGGCATATCCTCATTAAACAATGTCAGTATAGGAAAAAACGCCGCCTCGGTCTTCCCGGAGGCTGTGGAGGCGGACAGTAGCACGTTCTGATCTGTATTAAAGATAGCATCCCCCGCCGCCACCTGAATGGCGCGGAGGCTTTCCCAGTTGTTACGGTAAATAAAGTCCTGCACAAAAGGTGCGTAACGGTCAAAAACATCCATGCCGTCACCCCTGTCAAAGCTCAAATTCGGCAAAATCGCTGCCGGCAAGCTCCTCCTGAGGCTCTGACTTGGCGTAGGCAAAGCTGTCGGATCCAAGCAGCGACTTAATGTCGGTGTCGGGGTTTTGGTATACTATGTCCAGCAGCTCAATAAAATCCCTTATGACCTCACGGGGAGTAATGTTGGAGTCAGCCCCTATCCTGCCGAACTCAATCTTGATAAAGGCGATCATATCCTCCTGAGTCATGGTCTGGGTATAGTCAAAAAGCCCAGCGTGTATGTCGGCCAGCTTTTCAATAAGCACAAGCATTTCCTCATAGGTAAGGGGTAGCAGCTTGATCACAGGGGCAAGCATATCCCTTGTGCCCTCACGGCCAAAGCGTCCCTCCGCAAGGCGGCTTCGCAATGCCTCATAGCTGTACACTCCGCGGCGGGTGTCCTCGATGCACTGTGGCGTCCCGCTCATTATGATACCCAAGTACCGGGCCTTGCCCTGAAGGGTGTCGTTGTACATAGTCAATATCTTTTCGTAATTGTACTGTCTGGTTATGCTGTTGGGGACCTTGTATATATTCACCAGCTCATCGATCATCACCAGCATTCCGCTGTAGCCCGCCTGCTTGAGGAAAAAGGCAAAAAGCTTGATATATTCGTACCAGTCGTCGTCGGTGATAATGATGTTGACGCCCAGCTCGCTTTTGGCTTCGGTCTTGGTATTGTATTCGCCCCGGAACCACTTTACCACGCGGTTTTTGGTTTCGTCATCCCCATCCATATAGGACTTGTAATAAAGGGTCAGCAGCTTTGCAAAATCAAAGCCGTGCACCATCTCGTTGAGAGAGTTGATGATCTTATATATCCGCTTTTCCACTTCCCTCGCGAACTCCGGCGTGGATGTATCCAGCCCGGTTTCGGTTGAGGTAAGGCTTTGAACAAAGGATATCCACCGGTCAAGCACCAGCGTCAGCGCTCCGCCCTCAGGCCGGGTCTTGGTGCTCATATTGCGGATAAGCTCCTTGTATGTGGCAAGGCCCTGACCCTTAGTTCCCTGCAGCCGTCTTTCCGGTGAAAGATCCGCGTCCACTACCACAAAATTCCGATCCATAACATAATTTCTCATAGTCTGCAAAAGGAAGCTTTTTCCGCTGCCGTATTTGCCCACAATAAAGCGGAACGACGCCCCTCCATCGGCAATAATGTCCACATCATGAAGCAGTGCGTTTATTTCCGTATCACGGCCAACGGCAATGTACGCAAGTCCCACCCTTGGAACAACACCTCCCTTAAGGGAATTTATAACAGTTGACGCAATTCGCTTTGGTATCTTCATTTTATCAGTCCTTTCAGCTCTTGTAAATAATCCTCCACTATCACGGGCTTGTCCCCTCGAAACTCTATGACCGTATCTGAAAACTCATCAAACAGCTTTTCGTTTATGCTGTCCGCTATCATACTTTCCATAATGTTCCTGCTGCGTAAAAAGTCGGCGTAGGGCTTTTCCTCAGCCAAAAGCCTGAGGAATTCAAGCTCATCGCCGCTGAGGACAGTATTATTATTGACCGGCGCTGCTTCTTCATAAATTTCGGGCTTTTCTTGAATTTCATTTTTTTCTTCCCTGTAAGCGGCTTCTTCCGCAATGGCGCTTTTTTCCTCCTCGTCCACAATCAGTCTGTCCCTTGTAATATCGGAAGCGGTGCGTATCAAATCCAGCTTTGAAAGGTCGAGCTCCACCCGTGGCGCGGCGAGTTCCCGTTTTTTTCTGAACAAATTGTCTATCTCGCTGTTGATTATCTCCTTCGTCACCGCGTCCATAGGCTGCTCCTTCAGCTTGTAGCGATAGTTGTACCTTTGGCGCATGAGGATGTCGATCCCTTTCATAACGGCTCCAAGCTCCTGACTTTTGCACACGCGGGCGTAACTGCATTCAAATTTCCAGCTGCCTTCTCGACAAACGAACCGGCGGACGGCATCTATTTCACATATTCTGCTCTCCCACAGGTTGGTGTTAAAAAATACCGCCGTGTCGAAAATATAATACTGTCGTCGAGACATACCTCCAAAAAGCTTTACCATGTAAGCGTTTTTTCTCTTTTTTATCTTGTGATAATGCTCACAAAGCGCCATAAACGTATTCAGGGCAACAGTCTTATAATCCTCGCTGTATTCTTTGTAAAAGCGAGATCTTTGCACACCGTAGCCGGACAGGGTCGCAAGGGCGTCAAACAGCTGATCCCTTTGCGCGTTTTTTCGGTCATGCAGCGTAGCGACAGCGTCATAAAACTCATTCTTAAATTTACTGTCAATATATTCCCTGCCAAGGCCGTAATAAATAACATAATCCCTTTGCCACCAGTCAGCGTAATAGTCTATACGTTCGTCAAGCTTACTGTACTCATCGCAAAGCCAAACAAGCTTGCGGTATCCGTCCTCGACGCTTTTTACGCCTATCTGATTGATAAGCTCATAAGCATATACATATACAAAGGCTAAAGCGGTCTTTTTTAGCTCCCCTTGGCGGACGGCAGTCCGCCATGTAAAATATCCCCGCAGCTGCTGCGTATTAAAATCGCTGTAGGTAGGCAAATAGCATGGGAAGTCCCTTTTGTATTCCAAATTATCCGTATAGTCCTCCATCAACTTCCCCTGATAGTAAAAGCGTTCCCGTGTATTCCAATACTTTCGTTCAAGCTTTTTCATTTCCCGTATTTTCGGAGGGACATAGGTCGACATCTCACTGCCGCGCTTTAATATCGGCTTATCACGGTAAATTTTGTTGTCAGTTCGATCAACGTCGGATATCTTTCTATCCGAAAGAATATATTCAATTATCTGGTCGATCTTGTCCATCCGCATCCCTCCATTTTATGATGACCCTATCAATTTCAATAAATTATTATATCATATTATATAGCTCAATTCAACTTATTTTTATGGCATAAATAATTTTTTTGAGCGGTCTTATTTTTTGGTCAAAGATTTTACCTATCTTTTTTTGCTTTTTTAGAAAATTACTATTGAATTATTTTTATAAATACTGTATAATAATTAAGATGTACAAGGAAACAGAAAGGATGAGCAACAATGAATATATACAGGCTTTCAGATATAAGTCCGGAAAAGCTGGATTTTATCATGAAGCGTGCCGAGCTGGACATCACCGAGCAGATGAAGATTGCCAAGGAGATTTCCGATGAGGTAAAGGCCGACGGCGACAAGGCCGTGCTCAAGTATACCGAAAAGTTTGACCACGTCACCCTGACACCCGACAGGATCAAGGTGACGCCCGAGGAAATTGATGCGGGCTACAACAATCTCGACCCCGAAACCCGCGAGGCCATTGAGTACGCCTACAAAAACATATACGACTTCCACGAAAAGCAGCTCCCCGAGGAAATGTGGTTCACAAATGTAGACAAGGGCCTTATGGTTGGCGAAAAGACTACTCCAATCGTTGACGTGTGTCTTTATGTCCCCAGGGGCAAGGGCAGCTTCCCGTCGGTAATGCTCATGCTGGGTGTTCCCGCCTCGGTGGCCAAGGTTCCCCACATCCGTGTTATTACCCCTCCCAACGAAGAGGGCAATGTGGATGACGCCATACTTTGCGCCGCAAAGGTAATCGGCATCACCGAGATATATAAGGCCGGCGGAATCCAGGCCGTAGCAGCGGTTGCCTACGGTACCGAGACTATACCCAAGTGCCACAAGATCATAGGTCCCGGCAACTCCTACGCAACCGCTGCCAAGCGTGTGTTGGCGCAGCAGATTGACGCGGGACTTCCCGCAGGTCCCAGCGAGTGCATCATCCTCGCAGATGAAAAGGCTGACCCCAAGAAGGTTGCCCTTGACCTGATGATTGAGGCGGAGCACGGCCCAGACAGTGCTGCTTTGCTCGTCACTCACAGCGAAGAACTGGTAAAGCAGGTGCTCCCCCTTGTGGAGGCTCAACTCCCCAAGCTTGGAGAAAAGCGCCGCAATTTTGTTGAAACGGTATTCTCCACATACGGCGGAGTTATCCTTACAAATTCTCTTGATGAGTCAGTGCGATTTGTAAACGATTACGCTCCCGAGCACATGGAGGTAATGTGTGAAAAGCCCTTCGAAGTTCTTGAAAGCATCAAAAATGCCGGTGAAATACTCCTTGGTGAATACACACCTGTTACACTGTGCAACTTTGTACTTGGGCCCAATGCCATTCTTCCCACTGGTTCCTTTGCAAAGACCTATTCCTCCGTGTCTGTCATGGACTTCCTTAAGCGGTCCAGCGTAGGCTACGCCTCCAAGGCGGGCTTTGAGATGGTTCGCCGTCACGCTGCCAACATTGCCAAGGTTGAGGGCTTTGAGACTCACCGTCTTGCCGTAGAAGAAAGAGAATAAAAGAAAAGAGAGTAAAAAATGGTCACTGTAAAGCGTGAAACCACTGAAAGCGTCATAACCGTAAAAATATCCCCCGCGCCCATCGCGAAGGATTACCGTAAAAAAATAAATACTCCCCTCCCCTTCCTCAGCCATATGATCGAACACATTGTCTGGCGCTGCGGCTTCAACATTGAAATGAGCATCGCCCTTGACAAATTTGACCTCGCACATGTGGTATGCGAGGATCTTGGCCAGACATTGGGTCGGGCGTTTTGGGAATATGCACAGACTGCCAAGGGCATCGGCGGCTTCGGTGATGGGATCGGCATCATTGACGAGGCCAAGGCGGACAGCGCCATCAGTCTTGAGGGGCGCTGCTCCTTCAACTTTTCCTCTGCCGTAAGCATCCCCAAAGTAGTCGAGGGCATGATGAGCGAGGATCTGCTGGTGTTCCTTGACGGCTTTGCGCAAGGGGCAAGGGCCACTGTCCATCTGGACGTACAGAAGGGCGAAAACGCCCACCACATCTGGGAAGCGGCCTTCCGGGCTTTTGGCGTGGCGTTGGGAAGGAGCTACGGCTTTGACCCACGGCGCGATGGCATGACCAGCGGAGTGGCCGGAGAAATAAAATACACTGTAGAACGTGACTGATATGAAGTCTGCTGAATTTTTAGACAAATACAACCTTATACTTTTTGATATGGACGGTGTTATCACCAGCGAGCAAAACTACTGGGACATAGCCGCCCTCACCGCACATGAGTTGCTCAATGACAAGCTCTATTACGGAAGCGACGCCGTTCCTGCAACGGTTCAGCAGGCCCGCCGCGACATCCGCCGTGAGATTTTCGACCGGGACAGATTTATTTCCGCTGTTAAGAACAAGGGAGTAAACTCAAACTGGGATCTGTGCTACCTTTCCTTCTGCTACCTTATAGGGCGCCGCTTCCCAACTGTGTCGGCATTGACGGACTATATTACCGACAGTCCCAAGCTGGCTTTTGACCTCTATGAGGAGGCCGGAGAAATCGCCGCCAAGGCGCTGGGCATTCCCCTTGAAGAGGCGGAAAGAGGCGGAAAGCTTTGGAGACAGTGCAGGGACGTTTTTCAGGAGTGGTATCTGGGAGATGACCTGTACGAGAAAATGTGGAAGGGCAAATCATCCCACAAGGGAAAGCCGGGAATGTGGAAGATCGAAAAGCCCATTGTACCGGTAAACGAGCTTGTTAAGCTCCTTACCGCCCTTACCGCCGGCGGAAAGACACTCGGCATAGGCACCGGGCGCAACAGGTTTGAGATGTCAAAGCCCCTTGAAATATGGGACTGTCTCAAATACTTTGATCCATTGCGCTGCGTTGACTACGACTATGTAGTGAGGGGCGAAAAAAATCTTCTTGACGCCGGAATAGCTGCCCAGCTCACCAAGCCGCATCCATATATGTTCCTTAAGGGATTGTACGGGACAGATTACGATGACGTTAAACTGTATAACGGGGACTATGACAAGGATCTGATATCCCGCGCCCTTATCGTGGGTGACGCCGGCAGTGATATACTTGCCGCCAAAGCCATTGGCGCAGACTTCCTCGCAGTGCTTACAGGAGTAAACGGTGACGGCGCACGGCCATATTTTGAGGAAGCAGGCGCTGAATATATCGTTCCGAATATACTATCTATGATCGAGGGCTGATAATTATGGCAATCAGAATTACCGCTCCTCTCCCCAAGTCCGAGGCCGCAAAGCTTCGGGCGGGGGACGAGGTGCTTATAAGCGGAAGCATATACACCGCACGGGATGCCGCCCACAAGCGTCTGTGCGAAATGCTTGACAAAGGCGAGGAGCTTCCCTTTGAGATAAAGGACAGCGTCATTTACTACGTAGGTCCCACTCCCGCCCGGGAGGGGGATATTATCGGCAGCTGCGGCCCCACCACAAGCGGACGTATGGACGCTTATGCACCAAGGCTGATAGCTTTGGGCGAAACGGGTATGATAGGTAAGGGCGAGCGTAAGGCGAGCGTAGTAGAGGCCATGAAGCAGCACACCGCCGTATACTTTGCGGCCATCGGCGGAGCAGGAGCGTTACTGGCAAAAACCGTAAAGAGCCGTACTCCCGTTGCGTTTCCCGACTTGGGAGCGGAGGAGATCCTCCGCCTTGAGGTCGAGGATTTTCCCGCCGTTGTAGTGATTGACTGCCTTGGGAACAATGCCTACAAAGTCGAGCGGGAAAAATATGAAATAAAATAAACAATTTTTGAAAGGATGGTTTAACAATGGCACAAGTAACAAAGGACATGATCATCCGGGACGTGCTTGCTATCGATCCCGGTACAGCTGAGTTTTTCTTTGAGATAGGAATGCACTGCCTTGGCTGCCCCAGCGCCAGCGGTGAGTCCGTAGAGGACGCCTGCATGGTTCACGGAGCCGACGCTGACGCTCTGATTGAGAAGCTTAACAGCTATCTCGCAGACAAGTAAGATTAAAACAGTAAACAAGCTTGCCGGGTGGATCGTTGTTGATCCGGCCCGGCAAGCTTGTTTTATTTATCTGCGCAGCCGTTCCTTAAGATCGGCGTAGCCCTTTGCAAATTTTTTGTGTACAGCAGAGGGGTTGTTGCGAACCATGCTACGAACTCCCAAGCCCATGTTTTTGATGATCTCGTCACGTCTCTTCACAAGACTGCCGATGCGATCGCGAAGCTCCTCGTTGCTGTCAGCCAGACGATCCATAATCTCGTCCTTACGCCGCTCCATATCCTCCAACTTGACCGCGAGAACATCCCGGGTCTCCATTTTTGCCAGCTCAAGCTGAACATTGACCGCTTCAAGCTTGGCAACGATCTTGCTGAGCTCGAAGGCAGCCCTGACGGAGAATACCGTGTCCGTAAGCATCGCGGCGGCAAGCACTATGTCAATAGCCGCTGTGACCCTGATATCCAGATGAGACGTAATAAAGTCCGCCATGGGAATATGTATGACCTTGATTACAAAAAGTGACAGTACGCCCCAAAAGAGAGAGCTTACCAAGCATACTCGTCCCTGGAAATTCATGAACTTATCCGAATAGTCCCAGAACTTTGTCTTGAATATCAGTTCCATAAGCAACCCGGTAAAGTATTCAAGCACAGTGCAGGAAACTACCCCCACAATATATTCCATCACAAAATTTCCCGAAAACGGAATTGTACAGAAAATAATCATTATTGCGCCAAAGCCGTAGATGGGTATAACAGGGCCGTTGAGGAAGCCCCTGTTAGTCAGCTTCCTTGTATTGACCGATACGATAGCGCTTTCTATGCACCAGCCGAGAAAACAATATATGAAAAAGAAAAGTATCCAATATGCCAGAGGGTAAGCAGTCATAAAAGCCTCCATTCCGCTGTCCTTTGACAACGCTGTTTTATTTCAGGAGCGGCCGCAAATCGATTAGCGTTTGCCGAGTATTTTTTCCATTCCTATTTTCTGAGGTGTAAGGCCGCACTTTTCGTAAAAGGCCATAGCACTCTTATTGCAGCTCCAAACGTTAAGGGTCACATTGTAGCAGCCCGCCTTTTCCGCGTAGTCAAGCACATACTCATACAGGCTTTTTCCCACTCCGCGACACCGTGCGTTTTCGTCCACACACAGGTCGTCTATGTAAAGGGTTTTTATATCCGTAAGTATGTTATCATTTATATGCCTGATAAACACACAGAACGCATACCCCAATACCGCTTCTTCCTCAGCGACAAAAATCGGACGCTCGTCGTTGGCAATAAGCTCCTTCAGCTGCGTATCGGTGTATTTGCGGCAGTTCCCCTTAAAAAGATCCGGGCGGCCATTGTGGTGAACGGTCAAAACCTGATTAAGCAGCTCCTTGATCTTCGGCATATCCTTTTCCTCCGCGCGGCGTATATTCATCGGTAAAGCACCCTTTCTTAAAGATAAGTTTCCGCATTTCGGGCATATGTAAAAACGAGAGGAACCCATAGGCTTCTCTCATTTTTAAGGAAGCGCTGAATAGTTCACGCCTATGGCTTAAAGCGCCACTTAACGATTTATTTTCCCGTAGCTCGGTTAAAAAACTCAAGATAATCATTTACTCATGCGTTTTTTGCCTTGTTGCGATAAAAATTTTCTCGCCAATCGGCATTTTAGAATTGATCAGCACTTCCTAACAATGTGTAAAGTTATTTTATAACTCTTACCCTGATAACACCGTCGATCCTGGTAATTTCATCACAAACCTGATCGGCGTTTTCGGCAACATCCATCATAGTATAGGCATAGTCGCCCTTGCTCTTGTTGACCATGTTTTCAATATTGGTGTTCTTGGCGGCAAAGGCATTGCTGAACTGAGACAACATATTGGGAACATTGCGGTGAAGGATAGTGATTCTTTCCCCTGTAGAGCGGGGCATTTCGCAGTTGGGATAGTTTACGGAATTGACAATGTTGCCGTTTTCCATGTAGTCGATAAGCTGGACAGCAGCCATAACCGCACAGTTGTCCTCGCTTTCGGCGCTGGAAGCTCCAAGGTGAGGAATGGCAATTACGTTTTCCATCTCAAGAACCTCGGCATCAGGGAAATCCGTAACGTAAACGGAGATCAACCCTACCTCAAGGGCTGATTTAAGAGCGGCATTGTCAACAAGACCGCCCCGGGCAAAGTTGAGAAGCTTAGCGCCCTTCTTAACGCCGGTCTTGAAGACATCGGCATTCATAATGCCCTTTGTAGCGGGAAGCAGAGGAAGATGTAATGTGATATAATCAGCCTCCGCAAGAGCGTCCTTCATTTCCTTGGCTATAACGATGTGGCTGTCAAGGCTTAGCGCCGCCTTTACGGAAAGGTAAGGATCGTAGCCCACTACCTTCATGCCAAGGGCATGAGCCGCGTTGGCTACCTGTGCGCCGATAGCGCCCAGGCCGATCACCGCAAGGGTCTTGCCCTTGATCTCGCAGCCGGCAAAGTTGGACTTGCCTTTTTCAACGAGCTTGCCTACAGCGTCTCCCTCGCCTTTAAGAGTCTGAGCCCAGATAACACCGTCCACTATCTTACGGGAAGCCAAAAGCAGACCCGCGATTGTAAGCTCCTTAACAGCGTTGGCATTGGCGCCGGGAGTATTGAATACTACGATACCCTTTTCGCTGCACTTGTCAAGGGGAATGTTGTTGACGCCGGCGCCCGCGCGGGCAACAGCCTTAAGACTGTCAGGCAGCTCCATGTCGTGCATGGAAAAGCTGCGCAGGATGATGCAGTCGGGGTTTTCACACTCACCGCTTATGTTATACTTTGTCTTGTCAAAATTGTTGAGACCGCACGCAGCGATCTTATTAAGCGTTAAAAGATTATACATTTATATTACCTGCCTTACTTGTTTTCTGCTTCAAACTTTTTCATAAACTCTACAAGAGCCTCTACGCCCTCCTTGGGCATAGCGTTGTATATGCTGGCGCGCATACCGCCGACTGTACGGTGACCCTTGATGTTTACAAAGCCGGCAGCCTTTGCTTCTTTGACAAACTTGGCGTCAAGCTCCTCATTGCCTGTAACAAAGGGAACATTCATAAGGGAGCGATCTTTGGGAACGACAGTGCCCTTAAACAGCTGTGACCGGTCAAGGTAGTCGTAAAGGATCTTGGCCTTTTCGATATTCCTTTGTTCCATAGCCTCTATGCCGCCATTCTCCTTGAGCCATTCAAGCACAAGCTTGCAGATATAAATGCACCAGCAGGGAGGTGTGTTGTAAAGGGAGCCGTTGTCGGCATGAATCTGGTAGTTGAGCATGGTGGGGGTAATGGGCATCTGATGTCCTATAAGATCCTCACGTACGATAACAATGGTTACGCCGGCGGGAGCCACGTTCTTCTGTGCTCCGGCATAAAGCATGCCAAACTTAGACACATCGATCTTCTGGGAAAGTATGCAGGAAGAAATGTCGGCGATAAGCGGAACATTGCCTGTGTCGGGAAGTGTGGTGTAGCGTGTTCCGTAGATAGTGTTATTATATGTGATGTGGAAGAAGTCCGCCTCGGGATCAAACGTAGATGGATCAAGCTCGGGAATGTAGGTAAAGGTCTTGTCTGCGCTGGAAGCAACACGATTTACCTTGCCATATCTCTCAAATTCACTTGCTGCCTTCTTGGACCACTGTCCCGTAATGACACAATCGCACTTACCGCTGCCGGTAAGGAAGTTCAGGGGGATCATGGCAAACTGTGTTGAAGCTCCGCCCTGAAGGAACAATACCTTGTAATTATCGGGAATTTCCATAAGCTCCCGAAGAAGAGCCTCAGCGGACTTGATGATCACATCAAACTCCTTGCTGCGATGGCTCATTTCCATTACGCTCTGGCCGCTTCCGCCCTGATCAAGAAGCTCGGCCTGTGCCTTTTCAAGCACGGGCAACGGAAGCATGCTGGGGCCTGCGGAAAAATTGTAAACTCTGGACATATTTGTTTCCTCCTATTTATTAAGGGTGCGGACAAAGACGGGTTTGACCTCACCTCTATATTCATGTGCCAATAATTGCATATATTACATTATACGTCTTTTTTATGTATTTGTCAATAATTTATCAAACTTTTTATTTTTTTGCTGTAAAAATATTATGACGGCCTTAGAGCAATATACTGTTCAATATGGCGCGCAGCACCGTCATGGGCGCCATGGTGGGAGAAAATCTCCCACCGGGAAACGAAAGGGCTGTCCGCCGCCTACTCGGTCGGCGGACGAAATCCGTGGGGACATCTTTCGTTTAGTTATTTCCGGCGCTTTATTTTTATTCCCGCGGCGATTTCCCTTACGCCTGAAATGATAATAAAAACCGCAAAGGCTTTCCCCAAGAGCTCGGAGGAAAGCCTTGAGGCCAGAAACGACCCTAATATTGCCGCGGGTATTCCCGCAAGAGCCAGCTTAACGGCCGGTTTTGGTTCAATGCTTTTGTTTTTCAGATGCACAGCTATGGCCACAGCAGCTGTAGGCAAAAAGTAACATAAGTTCGCAGTCTGAGCCGTCTGCTGGCTCACTCCGGCAAACAGTATCAGAGCCGGAATCAGTATCATTCCGCCGCCAACGCCCATTCCGCTGATCACTCCCGACAAAAATCCCAAACTTACCTCCATCATGCCAGCATCCTCCATCCGGCCGCTATCATAACAACGCCAAAGCCGATCTTGATATATTTCTTAGGCAGCATGCCAAGGAGCTTTGCACCCGCAACAGCCCCAAGCATCCCTCCCAGCGATGCCTTTAGGATAAGCCCCCGGTCAATATACCCCCTTATCCCGTAAACAAGCAGCGACGCGGCGGACAGAGGCAGTATTATCGCAAGAGCCGAAGCGTGAGCCTTTTTTGTCTCAATCTTAAGCGCCTTCTCCATAATAATAACCGCCGCTATGCCTCCGCCCGAAGCAAAAAAGCCGTTTATAAATCCGATAACCGCGCCCCATAAAAAGATCATACCGATCACTCCACAAAAAGCTTCCCGTTAAGAGAAGCTTTTCCTGAAAAGGCGGAATTTATTCTATCCAATTAGGACTCAAGAGCGAAACGGTTTTTGTACTCTTCAAACATGGAGTCGTACATCTCACTATTCTGGCTGCGCAGATGCCTGATGTACTTATGAGCGTCTATATCAACATTGCCCAGCTGCGCAATGGCAATGCCCACGTTGCTGCAGTGATCGGATATTCTTTCCAGATTGTTGATTATATCCAGGTAGGCAATGCCGCCCCGCACGCTGCAATGATTCTGAACAAGGCGTTCCACATGGCGATCCTTCAAAGCGTCCCGTATTTCATCCACAACAGCCTCGCATGGCTGTATACGCATGGCCCGTCCCGGGTCGGAGTATTTAAGGCCGTCCACCGCCAGCGTAAGGGACTCCCTTACCGCTTCACCCATAACCTTCAGCTCACTGAGTGCTGTCGGAGAAAACCTGATGCTGCTGTCAGCGGCGTGCATGTCGCTGATACAGTAGCATATGTTAAGCACATGGTCGCCTATACGCTCCAGATCGGTCACCACATGGAGGACTGTGGTAGCGGTGTGCTTTTCGGTATCGTTAAGATGTTGAGCCACAATTTTTGTAACGTACTGAGATATACCGCTTTCCATGCGGTCGATATCGTTTTCTATTTCACGCACATTATCGATAAGCTCGGTTTCGTCCCTTTCAGCCACTCTTATTGCCATATCATAGCCCTTAAGGGCAATTTCCGCCATGCGGATAACCTCGCTCATTGTCTGGCGCAAGGCGATGGCGGGAGCAACGATAAAGCGGTCGTCAAGCTTGTTGGCGCGCTTTTTCTTTTTGTCAGACTGCTTTTCCTCATCGGGAATTATTAAACAGGATATCTTAATAAACAAATTACAAAACGGAAGCAGCACTATTGTGCTCAGTATGTTAAAGCACGAGTGGATATTCGCGACGCCGTTGGTTGTAAGGACCTTGTCCCAAAAATCAAAACGGAGAATAAAATCAAGCCCGTACATTACCACGAAGCAAAGGACAACGCCGGTGATTTTGAAAATAAGGTTGAGTATAGACGCGCGCCGCGCGTCCTTGCGCGCGCCCATGCCGGATATGATCGTTACGGCGCACGTACCGATATTTGCGCCCATTATCATTGGCAAAGCGTTTCTCCAAGTAACAAGCCCCGTAACCGTAAACGCCTGCAAAATACCTACCGACGCCGAGCTGGACTGCAGCAGGGCGGTTATGGCGGCTCCGGCCAAAATGCCAAGTATAGGATTGCTTATACCCGTGAAAATCGTTTTCATGACCGGAAGATCCCGCATCTGTGAGATAGAATCGGTCATTATACTCATGCCGATAAATATCGCGCCAAGACCGATAATTATCTCGCCCACGTAAACACGGGTCTTGTTGTTCTTCCCCATGAACATGACCAGTATTATTCCGGCAAGGAGCAGGAAATTGGCAAGCATACTTGGCTTAAGCAGCCGAAGATACCACGCCTCGCCGCTTATTCCCGACAGCGAAAGAATTTGGGCGGTTATGGTAGTGCCTATATTGGCGCCCATAATGACCCCAGACGCCTGCCTAAGCGTCATCATACCCGCGTTTACAAAGCCCACCACCATGACCGTGGTAGCGCCGCTGGACTGGATAAGGGCAGTGACAACCGCGCCCACAAGGACGCCTTTAAAAAGATTGCTTGTCAAATTTTCGATAAGCTTCTGCATACTGTCGCCGGCGACCTTTTCCAGACCGCCGCTCATTACTTTCATACCGTAAAGGAACAGGGCCGCTCCGCCGCACATAGTCAACAGGCTGAAAATTACATCGGTGACCGTCATAAGTCTAAATCCTCCAACATCTTTGTTGTTTACCGTTTTACCCGCGTGTCATTGGTATTTTCCGCAAATTTTACATCTCTTTCCAAAGCAAAGCCCAAAGTGAAAAACGCTTTGGGCCTGCTTTAATAAGATCATAATATTAATTATTGATAGAACAAAATATCGGAATAGGTTTCCATAGGCCAGAATTCCTTGGCCACAATAAGCTCAAGGGAATCTGCGGCCCTGCGGACAGCTTCCATCGCGCTTACAACGTCCTTCTTATACGCCTTAGCCTGCTCGTCAAGCCCCTTAACCGCGGTGGAGGACTTGATTGCGCCGTCAAGTCTTTCGGTGGCGGCGTAAAGCTCCTTGTAAAGAGGCATAATCTTACCCAGAACAGACATTTCCGGAAGATAATCCGCCATGTCGATTTCGTCAAGAGCCTCAACGGACTCCGCGAGATGCTTGGCATACTTGCCTACGGCGGGAATTATCTCCTGACGGGCAATATCAAGCATTGTCAAAGCCTCGTAATTGGTGACCTTGACAAACTTTTCAACCTTGACCTCATAACGGCTTCTGAGCTCGACTTCGCTGTAAACATGATGCTCGCCGAACATTTTTATAGCCTTATCGGTTATATAAGCGGGATAAGCGTCGATGGACTGAGGAAGATTGGGCAGTCCGCGGCGCGCGGCCTCCTCCACCCATTCCCGGCTGTAGCCGTCACCGTTGAAGATAATGCGCTTGTTTTCGGTAAGAAGCTCCTTGATGACCTTCTTTGCCTCGGCGTCAACATTCTCGGCTGCCTCAAGCCGGTCGGCAATTCCCTTAAGGCTGTCGGCCACGATAGTATTGATAACGGTATTGGGTCCCGCAATGGACGCGGAAGAACCAACCATTCTGAACTCAAACTTGTTGCCTGTGAAAGCAAACGGAGACGTACGGTTGCGGTCGGTGGTATCACGGTCAATGTCCGTAATCGCCGCCACGTCAAATACCATTGCTTCCTTACCCTTTACATGAGCCTCGGTCTCGTTGATAACAGCGTCAACAACATCCCCCAACTCGTCGCCAAGATATACGGAGACAATGCTGGGAGGAGCTTCGTTGCCACCAAGGCGGTGGTCATTGCCCACATTGGCGGCGCTGGCGCGAAGGAGATCGCCATGAAGGTTTACGGCCTCGATAACTGCGGAAAGGAACAGCATAAAGCGGGTGTTGTGCTGAGGATCCTTGCCGGGCTTAAGCAGATTTTCGCCATTGTTCGTGGAAATAGCCCAGTTGTTGTGCTTGCCGCTGCCGTTGATCCCGTCAAAGGGCTTCTCGTGCAGAAGGCAGATAAGGTTATGACGTCTTGCCACACGCTGGAGCGTCTCCATAACAAGCTGGTTGTGGTCGGTAGCGATATTGGCTTCGCTGTAAATGCAGGCAAGCTCATGCTGACAGGGAGCCACCTCGTTGTGCTCGGTTTTGGCAAAAACCCCAAGCTTGTAAAGCTCCATATTAACATCGTGCATAAAAGCGGAAACACGATCCTTGATCTTGCCGAAATAGTGATCGTCCATTTCCTGTCCCTTGGGGGGCTTGGCTCCGAAAAGGGTGCGGCCGGTGATCAGCAGGTCCTTACGTCCGACGTAGGACTTTTTGTCAATAAGGAAATACTCCTGTTCGGCGCCCACGGTGGAAAACACGCGCTTTGTCTCGGTGTCGCCAAGAGCGCGCAGAACCCTCAGCGCCTGCTTGTTGAGAGCCTCGATGCTGCGGATCAGAGGGGTCTTTTTGTCCAAGGCCTCGCCCGTGTATGAGCAGAAGGCCGTAGGTATGCAAAGCACTGTAGTGCCCTCATCCTTCTTGAGGAAAGCGGGGGATGAGCAGTCCCACGCCGTGTAGCCTCTGGCCTCAAAGGTAGCGCGTATGCCACCTGATGGGAAGCTGGAAGCGTCAGGCTCGCCCTTGATGAGGGAAGATCCGGTGAAGCTCATTATAGCCTTGCAGTTGCCGTCCGGCTCGATAAAGCCGTCATGCTTTTCGGCGGTAACGCCTGTAAGGGGCTGGAACCAATGGGTGTAGTGGGTTGCGCCATGCTCAATGGCCCAGTTTTTCATGCATTCGGCAACAACGTCCGCCACCTCTTCGGAAAGAGGAGCCCCCATTCTAACGGTCTTGCGGAATTCTCTGTAAATTTTGTCAGGGAGTCTGTCTCTCATTACGGAATCATTGAATACGTTGCATCCAAAAATAGAAGTAATGTTTTCTGCCATATCAAATAGCCTCCTAAATCAGCACGCACGCCCTTGTGCATACCTTATACACTTAAATTATAATTCATAAACTGTTAATAATCAATGTGAATGTTATACAAAAACTTACTGTATTTTGCTTTTTTACTTGTAGTTTTTAGGAACGCGGGCAGCGAATACTCCTATATTTTTTACTTCTTAGCCCGGTGAGCTTCCTTGGCTCTCAATTCGGTATTGAGTATCTGCTTACGCAGACGCAGGAAATGAGGCGTCACCTCAAGCAACTCATCGTCACCGATAAATTCCAGACATTCCTCAAGGCTCATATTCCGTGGCGGAGTAAGGCGTATGTTGTCATCGCTTCCGGCGGCTCGCATGTTGGTGGCCTGCTTGCGTTTGCACACATTGACCACAATGTCCTCAAGTCTGTTGCACTCGCCCACTACCATGCCTTCATACACCTTTTCGCCGGGGCCTACAAACAAGGTTCCCCGCTCCTGGGCGTTGTTAAGGCCGTAGGCCACCGTCTCGCCGTCCTCATGGGCGATAAGGCTGCCACGGCTGCGGGTGACGAACTCTCCCTGAATAAACGGCTCGTAGCTGTCAAACACGTGGTTGATAACGCCGGTGCCCTTGGTCGCCGTGAGGAGCTCGCCCCGGTAGCCGATAAGGCACCTGGCCGGTATTCGAAATTCCAGCTTTGTGTAGCCCACAGCGCCGGGCGCCATATTTATAAGCGTACCCTTGCGGCTGCCTATGCCCTCCATTACAACGCCGGTAAACTCATCGGGGACGTCCACCGTAAGGAGCTCTATAGGCTCGCAGAGCACACCGTCTATTTCCTTATTGATAGTCCGGGGCTTGCCTACGGAAAACTCGTAACCCTGACGGCGCATGCTTTCAATAAGGACGCTGAGGTGAAGCTCGCCCCGCCCCGAAACCACAAAGCGATCCGGGGAGTCTGTTTCAGCCACTCTAAGGGCGATGTTGCTTTCCAGCTCCTTCATAAGACGGTCACGGATATGGCGGCTGGTGACATAATTGCCGTCCATGCCTGCGAAGGGGCTGTCATTGACGCTGAAGGTCATGGACAGTACAGGCTCATCCACAGGTGTGAATTGCAGGGGTTCTACCTGCGCGGTAGAACAAATCGTGTCGCCGATATTTATTTTTTCAACACCGCTTATCGCTACGATCTCACCGGCTGAGGCTTCGTCTATGGCCTCACGGTTAAGGTCGGTAAAGCAGTATAGCTTACTCACGCGGGAGTTATACGGAGTGATGCCGTCTCGGCATATGGTAATAGGCATATTGTTCCTGACCGTACCGCGGTCAATACGACCCACGGCGATACGACCCGTAAAGGTGTCGTAGTCAATATTTGACACCAGCATTCGGAACTCGCCTTCCCTTGTGTCCTTAGGCGCGGGGATCGTATCCACAATGAGGTCAAAAAGCACCTTAAGGTTATCGGGATGATTGTCCGGCGAAAGGCTGGCCCAGCCATCCCTGCCGCTGACATAGACAATGGGCGCGTCAAGCTGCTCCTCGGTGGCTCCAAGGTCGATAAACAGCTCCAGAAGTTCATCGGTCACCTCATATGGGCGGGCATTGGGGCGATCCACCTTGTTGATGACCATGATTGGGCTCAGGTTAAGAGCGAGAGCCTTTTTCAGCACAAACCGTGTCTGGGGCATGCAGCCTTCAAAAGCGTCCACCAGCAGAAGCACACCGTCCGCCATTTTAAGGCCGCGCTCCACCTCACCGCCGAAGTCGGCGTGGCCGGGAGTGTCGATAATGTTGATCTTAACGCCGTTGTACACAAGGCTTGTGTTCTTGGCAAGGATAGTAATGCCGCGCTCACGCTCGATATCGTTAGAGTCCATTACCCTTTCTTCCACCTGCTCGTTTTCACGAAAAACGCCGCTCTGCTTCAGCATTGCGTCCACAAGAGTGGTCTTGCCGTGGTCAACGTGAGCAATGATAGCTATATTTCTTATGTTCTTAGGTTCTGTCATCGGTAATTCCTCGTCTTTCAGTATAGGTTTCAGTCCTTAGCGGCGGCTTTGAACGCCTGCTCAAGGTCGGCGATAATGTCCTCGACGGCCTCAACGCCTACGCTCATGCGGATTTGGCCCGGATGTACGCCGCACTCCTCAAGCTGCTTTTCCGTAAGCTGGCGATGAGTGGAGGAAGCGGGATGGAGCACGCTTGTACGCAAATCGGCCACGTGTACGACTATGGCCGCAAGCTTAAGGCTGTCCATAAACTTCACTGCTTTATCACGTCCGCCCTTTACCGCAAAGGAAATAACTCCGCAGGTGCCGCCGGGCATATATTTACGAGCGAGAGAGTGATACCTGCTGCTTTCAAGACCAGGGAACTCCACCCACTCCACGTTTTCGTTGTTCTGAAGATACCGCGCTACCTTAAGGGCGTTCGCGCAGTGGCGTTCCATGCGCAGATGCAGTGTCTCCATACCCATATTAAGGAGGAAGCCGTTCATTGGGGCGGGAGCCGAACCCAGATCCCTCATCATCTGAACACGGGCCTTGGTAATATACGCGGCGGGGCCAAAGGCCTCGGTATACACTACTCCGTGGTAGCTTTCGTCAGGTTCGGTAAATTCGGGGAACTTACCGCCGGCGGTCCAGTCAAATTTGCCGCTGTCGATAATTGCTCCGCCCAAAGCTACCGCATGTCCGTCAAGGTACTTACTGGTGGAATGTATCACTATGTCGGCTCCCCACTCAATGGGACGGCAGTTGATGGGTGTGGGAAAGGTGTTGTCCACTATCAGCGGGATACCGTTGTTGTGAGCAAGAGCGGCAAACTTTTCGATATCCAGAACCACCAGCGCCGGATTGGATACGCTTTCGCCGAATATCGCCTTTGTGTTGGGACGAACTTCCCTTTGAAGCTCCTCCAAGGAGGCGTCCGGGTTTACAAAGGTAAAGTCAATGCCCACCTTCCGGAGGGTAACGTTGAACAGATTGAAGGTGCCGCCGTAAACCGTAGCCGCGCAAATGATGTGGTCGCCGGCCCCGGCAATATTAAGTATGGCAATAAGAGAAGCGCTCTGTCCTGAGGAGGTCATCATGCAGCCGACGCCGCCTTCAAGGGCGGCCAGCTTTTTTTCCGCGGCGGCACAGGTGGGATTGGCAAGACGGGTGTAAAAAAAGCCGTCGCTCTTAAGGTCAAACAGATCCCCCACCTCCTGTGTGGAGCTGTATTTATACGTGGTGCTTTGGACTATGGGTAAAACCCTCGGTTCGCCGTTTTTCGGCTCGTAACCGGCCTGTACGCATAAGGTATCAAGTTTCATTGCTTTTCATTTCCTTTCATGGCATAATACCGCAAAAAATCAATACAGAACAATGGGCGGCAGCTTAACGCCGCCGCCTTTAAAGCATCCTTAAAAAGCGCCGAATATTTCCCGAACGGAGTTGTCAGGTCGCGTAAGCGCACCGCACAACAAGCCTTGTTTTCCTGCCGAGTGTACAGGTAAAAAGCGTCAGATCCCAGTCGCCTTTTTCCAAAGCGTCCAGATCGTTACCGTCCAGGGTCAGAAGCTCTGTCACCGTGTACGCGAAAGCATTGCCGTCCCCGTCGGTGAAGCGGACCTCATCCCCGGGGCGCAGATTTCCAAGCCTGCCGAAATGACCCCGGTAGTTGTGCCCCGCAATGATCATGTCGTTGTGATAGGCTGTACCCTCAAACCGGCATGGAGACGTCTTAAGCCGGGAATAGCTCCACTCGTCCGCCACCGGCAGCTCCAGTCCCAAAGCCGGAACAGTCAAATAGCCGATATATTTCCGCCCGTCTATTTCCATAGTCGGCATATCCATGTCCGGATTGAGAATGTAGTCCGGTATGACAGCCTCCTGAGGATCGTCGGGGTCGGTGGATTGAAGCGGTTCGGGTATATCGGCCTCAAGCCGCTCAAGCACAGCCGCCGAGGTTTTTTCCGCCCGACGCGCCTCCCACAGGTTGTAACAGGCAAGGGAAAGGGCGGCCAGCATCATCAGCAGTCCGGATAGCATGAGGACGGAGCCTTTTTTGTTACTCATTCTTCCCTCCACTGTCTCCCGTGCCGCCATGAGCATCGCTGCGGCGTCTGTGCCAACCTGTCAGGAACAGCCCCAGGCCGCCGCAGGAAAGCGCCGATACCGGCCACCACAGCTGCCCGGTCTGAGGGATTTCCGGATTGCCGGGATTGTCGGGATTATCGGGATTGTCCGGATTATCAGGGTTGTTCGGGTTATCGGGATTGTCCGGATTGTTCGGATTATCCGGATTGTTCGGGTTATCGGGGTTGTTCGGGTTATCGGGGTTATTCGGGTTATCGGGGTTATCGGGATTGTCCGGGTTATCGGGGTTGTTCGGATTATCGGGATTGTCCGGGTTATCGGGGTTGTTCGGATTATCCGGATTATCGGGATTATCCGGGTTATCGGGGTTGTTCGGATTATCGGGATTGTCCGGGTTATCGGGGTTGTTCGGATTATCCGGATTATCGGGATTATCCGGGTTATCGGGATTGTCCGGGTTATCAGGGTTATCCGGATTATCGGGATTGTCCGGATTATCGGGGTTGTCCGGATTGTCCGGGTTGTCGGGATTATCGGGATTATCAGGATTGTCAGGGTTGTCGGACGTCAGGGTGTTGGTAAGCGTAAAGGTAATGCCCTCCCTACCAACAGCTACAGAGTATCCTTCGGGTACATCCTTCTCCACTATACGCCAGACGTCATCGGCGTCAAGCCCTGTCCAAAGATACCGCCAGTTGTTGGCGGCGGTAAGCGTCGCCTCCTGATATACGGAGCCGTTCTTCAGCAGCTGCACCGTAACGCTGTCGGGGCGGGCCGCCTCGTTGTCGCTGTCCTTCCATATCTTAAGCGCCTTTCGGTTCACAGTGTCGCTGGAAGAATTGGAAGAGTTTTTCTTCCTTTCGTACTTTGGCTCAACCTCCGGGGAGTAGTCCCAGCTGTCGCCGGAGTCGAGGCTCGGCAGCGAAACCAAAAATGGCTGGGGCGTATATGTGTAGCCCGAGGTGTTGTGCTTACCCCATGATATTAGGTACAGACCTGTCCCCTTTCCGGCGAAGGTCAGTTTGCCCTTGCTGTCGGTGCGCTGAGTGTCCAATGGAGACAGCTTATCCCGCTCGACATAGCC
Organism: uncultured Oscillospiraceae bacterium; assembly: GCA_964442035.1. Taxonomy (GTDB): domain Bacteria; phylum Bacillota; class Clostridia; order UMGS1883; family UMGS1883; genus JAFLUQ01. The sequence goes on along the minus strand of CAYTWZ010000009.1, from coordinate 3,452 downwards.
GTCCAGCGTGGCGGCCAGACTTTTCCAGCCGCTGCTGTCAAGATCATCAAGGGAAACCTTATACCCCTCAAAATCGCCGGACAGGGTAAATCCGCCGTATTTTGAGATATCAGCCACGCGATAAAGCTTAAACGTGATGTTGGAGCATGGATATTCTATGGTCAGGGAGCAGTCCGTCCTGTCGGTGTCCACCGAGCCCCGGGCATAAGACGCGATGGGAAGCAGCGACGCCAGCAGAAACAGACATGCAAGCCACGCACCCGCTTTACGAAAATGAATTTTCATCAGGTGTGCCCTCCTTAAAAAATTAGTTGCCAAATTTTAAATCGGAGCGCCGCAGTCCGCGAAATAACGGTCAAAAAACATCCGCCGCCTTCCCTGCAACGCTAATTATATACTATTACGGGCGTTTTGTCAAGTATTATTCTTGTAGTTATCGGGAGCCGCGTCCCTGTACCAAAAAATCCCGCTTTGGCACAGGCGGGATTTTTTTGATACAGAATCGTCATTCGTCATTCCGCTTCGACTTCTTCTTACGCGTCCTGACAAGCATAATTATCAGCAGAATCAGCAGCACCGGAGCAGCCGCGAAGGGGGCGAGCATTGTGGAATCCAGCTCGTAGGCCTCGTTGGCGATCACAATGTCGTTTTCGCTGAGGTTTGGAATTCGATGCCCTCGCACAAGCAATCTGTGCGTGTTGATGCCGTAGGGAGTACAGGTGAGAAGAGTGCAATAATCCTGACCCTCCTGAGGAAGCAGATCCTGAAACTCGTCGGGTTCCACGATCCGTATTTGATCCACTCTGTAGGTTAAGAGCTCATTAAGGACAGTGATCGTGAATATATCATCTTCTTCAAGCTTGTCAAGGCCGGAAAACAGCTTCGCCCCGGGAAGCCCCCTGTGAGCCGAAAGGACGCAGTGCGTACCCTCGCCGCCCACAGGCAGGGACGATCCCTCCATATGCCCCACCGCCACGTTGAGTACCTCATCGGAGGTGCCGTGGCAAATGGGGAGCTTCAGGTTGATGCGCGGGATCTCGATATAGCCCATGACCCCTGTACCCGTGATATTGAGCGCGTCCTCATAGCCCTCGACGCCCTCGTGATCCAAAATGGGAAAGGGCAGCCGGGCCAGCGCGGCATTGTAGGCGTTCGCCTTTTCAATTTCAGCCGCGTATTCCTCGGGAGAGATACTCTCCACCACAGCGTTATAATTCATAATTACCCGGGACTGTACCCGGCTGTTCCACATATCGGAAACCACAGGGTATAGCATGATGCACATTCCCGCGAAAAACACCGCTATCAATATCGGCGTGGCAAGATCCCGTTTCTTTTTTTCCTTAATTCCACTCATCGGAGCTTTTCATGCCTTTCAGTAAACGAGGGAGGCTATGCTCAGTCAGATATGCCTTTCATCCGTCTCCTGACAATGAGCAGTACAGCCGCGCCGATGGCCAGTACGGAGCCGACGATGTAGAAGATTGTCGTGCCTATGCCGCCAGTTTCGGGGAGCTCGGTACCTGTGGAGTTGGCAACTCCTACATCATAGGTCAGGTATGTTTCGGCAGCATTACCTTTCAATTTTTCCGCAATTTGCGAAGGAGAATATTCTACAAATGCACCGCCGCCTTCGATGCCGCTGCTGTTTAATCTCGTCATAAGATATACATCGACCTCAACCGGGGCTGTCAAAAAGTTGTAGCCATCAGGAGCCTCGACCTCCAACAGATAATACACGCCATCCTCGAGGCCGTCAAATTCCGCCGCGCCATATTTGTCAGTGGTAACAACAGTCGCTTCACTCTGGTCTACCCAATTTACTTTTGCCAGCTTGACCTGTTCGGGCGTTTCACCTTCGTGAACAGTTACCTCTGTCTTAAGCTCCGGGTCAGAATAATATGTCTTGCCGTCCGCCGAGTAAACGGTCACGGTTTCGTTACTGCTGTCAGTATATGTATACTCATATACGGCCTGATAATACTTCTTCTCTGTTGTTTCTCCTTCTTCTACTTCCTTATACAGAACAAATTCCGCGCCGGACAGCTTACTTTCCTCGTCACCTGTTTCATACTTATCGATCACGATTTTGGAGGAATATATATATACCTCATCGGTCGTTTTGCCCGTGCTGTTCTCTTCGTTAGGATCATTGCTGTACTCCAGCGTCGCTGTATTAACGCTCACCGCCGTAACAGCGTCACTGTTTACCACTGCCGAGTAGGTAATTGTGATGGCCTTGTCAACATAATCCTGATGCTTGGTCATATCAAAATACAGCTCAAAGCCTTTTTCAGAGTAGCGTATCTGACCATCCGTAAGTGTCGCGTCAGGATCCTTCACTTCGGTCAAAGTTACTTCAGTTTCGCCAAACTTTACAGTCACATCCTTATTAAAGGTCAGCCCTTTGGACATAGTATCGGACACTTTGTATGTGTATGTCTCGTAGCCTGTGGTGGAAGGAACCTTGCCGGTTATCTGATAATAAACAGTGTCCCCCACATCCACAGTCAGAGCGCCGTCCGTATAATTATTCTCATCTTCGGTGTCTTTCTGACTCTTATCAAAGGGCGGAACCTCGTTTTTATCGTAGATGGTCGCGCTGGGGTTCGTAGTGGTCAAATCGGCCAGAGAGCCAATGCTGGTGGTAACAAAGTAATAGCCTAATTCTAGACCATCAGCCTTTGCCTTTCCGTCACTATTTTCCAAAACTGTTCCTTCAATTTCAAGGCCATCGCCCTTTGTATAGTAGGTCGTGCCATCTTCAAACGCGGTCAGATCCTCGCATACCTCATACTGTCCTTTGGTATGGATGTAATAGGTAATATTCGCATCCGGCACTGTTACTTCACTTGTGTTGACTACGGTATATCCCTCCAAGGCCGCGTAAAGCGCTTGCGCAAAGTCCTCCGCGGAGAATTGTTCGTCGTTCCTTGTCACAACATACTCACTGCCCCTCGCGGAGAGGGTCAGCGTCAGACCGCTGCTATCGCTGGTGAAGGTTGTCGCCGCCGTAGCGCCTTCATTTACGGTAGTCGTGCCGCCATTTGTTGTAGTATCCGATGTTTTGTACCATTTGCCTTCAACCTCGGTATAGCCGCCGATATAGGCGATTATTGTGTCCAGCCACTCTGAACCGGTTGATATCGTATAAGAATACTTTGTGGGGTTATCTGCCGAGGTATACACCACGTCAAAGATCTTATACGCTGTGTACGTAGCGTTGGAAGCCGCGTTTTTAACGGTAATCGTGCCTGTTATTGTTTCGTCCGCTGTTGCCGTTATCCCCATACCTGCCGCCAACACGACCGCCAAAAGAATCGCGAAAACCTTTTTGACTGATTTCATGATTGATATTCCTTCTTTCTCATTTATTATTATTTTTTTATTTGCTGTAATGAATTCAGACGTCCGCTTCAAGGGCCGTCCCTCGGTCGGATATCATGGTAAAG
>CAYTWZ010000008.1:0-30623 GCA_964442035.1 uncultured Oscillospiraceae bacterium | reverse complement strand
GGGAGGAGGACAAACACATGAAAATTTCCGATTATATAAATCTGTTTGAGAATAATGGACTTAAGGTGGAATTATATTGCGACGCGGCGAAAAAGGTAGAATATATTTCCTGCAATTCCCGGGATGTGCGGCCCGGAACGTTGTTCCTGTGCAAGGGCGCTCATTTTAAAAAGGAATATCTGACCATGGCAAGGGACGCGGGGGCGGTGTGCTATGTAGCCGCGGAAAAGCAAGATATTGACATGGACGGTATCATTGTCAGCAACGTCCGCCGTGCAATGGCTCTTATGGCCAATTTTTACTATGACAACGCGTGGAGCAAGCTTAACCTTGTGGGCATAACCGGCACAAAGGGCAAAAGCACTACAGCGTATTTTGTCAAATATATCCTTGACGAGGCTATGAACGCCGAGGGTAAAAAGGAAACTGCCATAGTGTCATCCATCGACACCTATGACGGGGTTGAAAGGTTTGAAAGCCACCTCACAACCCCGGAACCATTTGATCTTCACCGCCATTTTAACAACGCGGTAAACAGCGGCATTGAATATCTCACTATGGAGGTGTCCAGTCAGGCTCTTAAATATGACCGGGTGTTTGGGGTGGGCTTTGACGTTGGCTGTTTTCTCAACATCGGCACCGACCATATCAGCCCCGTGGAGCATCCAGACTTTGAGGACTATTTTGAGTCCAAGCTGAGGATATTTGAAAGCTGTAAGGCCGCTGTTATCAATCTTGACAGTGAACACAGCGAGGAAATAGCTGCCCGAAGCAAGGCAGCGGGGCGGGTGATCACCTTTTCCCAAAAGAGGGCGGACGCGGACATCTACGCCTACGGGATACACAAAAAGGAAAACGACACCGTGTTTATGGTACGTACAAAGGACTTTGACATGGAGTTTACCCTGACAATACCCGGCCTTTTTAACGTTGAAAACGCGCTTGCGGCCATAGGCATCACATGGGTTTTAGGCATAGACAAAAAGCATATGCTCACCGGCCTTATGAAGGCCCGGAGCAAGGGCCGCATGGAGGTGTACACCAACGCGGACAAGCGCGTTACGGTCATTGTGGACTACGCTCACAACAAGCTGAGCTTTGAAAACCTGTTTGCGTCGGTGCTTAAGGAGTACGAAGGCAAGCGGATTGTCACCGTCTTTGGCTGCCCCGGCAAAAAGGCCTTTGACCGCCGCCGGGATCTTGGTACCATTGCCGGACAGTATTCTCAGAAGGTGTATATTACCGAGGAGGATCCCGGGGAGGAGCCTGTGGGTCAGATCTCGGAGGAAATAGCCCGGTACGTCAAGGCGCAAGGTTGCCCCTGCGATATAATTGACGACCGGGGTGAAGCTATAAAAAGAGCCATTATGGAAAGCGACCTCCCCACCGTGGTGCTGATCACGGGTAAGGGTGACGAGACCCGTCAGAAGCGGGGAACCGAGTATATCGACTGTCCAAGCGATGTGGAATATACCAAAAAATATCTTGATGAATATGACGTGGTGAATGAAATCGACGCCACCGAAAAAATAAAGGGCTTTCAGGACATTCTTCCGGCGTTGCACCGGCTGTATGGCCGCAATGTTGTGATCAAGCTTGGGGGCAGTGTTCTGGAGGATGATCAGCTTATTCAGCCTCTGCTTGAGGATATTTCCCTTTTGTCCATGGTTGGGGCCAGGGTCATCGTAGTGCATGGGGGCGGAAAGGAGATCAACGCCACACTTAAGCGGTTAGGTATCGAAAGCCGTTTTGAAAAGGGGTACCGAGTCACCGGCGAGGAAGAGATCCGGGTTGTGGAAATGGTGCTCAGCGGCCTTGTGAATAAGAAGCTTGTCAATGCGATCTCCGGCTGCGGCGTGGCTGCCGTGGGCGTAAGCGGCAAGGACGGCGGCCTTATTCAGGCGGAAAAAAAGACCGTGGACGGAGCGGACATCGGCTTTGTGGGTCAGATCAAAAAAATTGACCGGCGGCTTATTGACCAGCTCCTTGACGCCGGCTATGTGACGGTAATATCCCCTGTGGGCCGGGGCGAAAACGGCGAGACCCTCAACATCAATGCCGACGACGCGGCCACAGCTATCGCCGCCGCCATTGAAGCGGATAAGCTGGTGTTTATCACAGACGTAAACGGCATATTCATTGACAAAAACAATGAAAAGACCGTCCTTGACACCATAAGCCTTGAACGAGCCCAAATGTTGGTGGAAAACGGCTTTGTGGGGGGAGGCATGATCCCCAAGCTTCAAAACATCATTGCCACCATCAAAAGCGGCGTAAACGAGGTGGAAATACTTAACGGAAAGGTCAGGAACAACCTTATTTCCAGCCTTATTTGTGCCAAGAAAATCGGCACAACGATAAAAAAGTAATAAAAAACAAATATTAAATCAATCAATAATAGTAAAATACGGCATTGAAAACTTCCACGTAAAATGCTATAATTATTACATGAAAAACAAAGGCGTTTTTCGATTTTAAGGACGGCTGATCATCAGCCTCCGCCCGGAGGGTTATCATATGAGCAGATATACTAAAAACGATATCATGCGCCTTGTCGAGGAAAATGACGTAAAATTTATACGGCTTCAGTTCACTGACGCCTTTGGACAGCTTAAAAACATGGCCATCACCAACAGCCAGCTTGAGAAGGCGCTGGACAATCATTGCATGTTTGACGGCTCGTCCATTAACGGTTTTGCCCGAATTGAAGAATCCGATATGTATCTTTACCCCGATCTTGACACCTTTGCTATCTTCCCTTGGAGACCCCAGCAGGGAAAGGTTGCGCGCTTTATCTGCGACGTTTACAAATCCGACCGCACTCCCTTTGAGGGAGATCCCCGTTATATACTTAAAAAGACACTTAAGGAAGCTGCCGAAATGGGCTATACCTTCAACGTAGGCCCGGAGTGCGAGTTCTTCCTTTTCCACACCGACGATGAGGGTCGCCCCACTGTCCAGACCACCGATCAGGGCGGGTACTTTGATCTGGCGCCCCTTGACGGCGGCGAAAACTGTCGCCGCGACATCTGCCAGACACTTGAGGAAATGGGCTTTGAAATCGAGGCATCTCACCATGAGGTCGCCGCCGGTCAGCACGAGATAGACTTTCGCTATGACGATGCTCTTAAGACAGCCGACAATATTGTCACCTTTAAGCTTGTGGTAAAATCCATCGCCCAGCGCCACGGACTGCATGCTACATTTATGCCCAAGCCCATCTTTGGCATCAACGGCAGCGGTATGCACACCAACATGAGCCTTATGAACGAAAAGGGCAAAAACGCATTTTATGATAAGGAGTCCGCAAACGGCCTCAGCGACCTTGCGTACAATTATATCGGAGGTGTGCTCAAGCACATCAAGAGCATCACTGCAATTACCAATCCTACAGTAAATTCATATAAAAGGCTGGTTCCCGGCTATGAGGCCCCTTGCTATATCGCGTGGAGCGCTTCTAATCGAAGCACCCTTATCCGCATTCCCGCAGCAAGAGGAGAAGGGACGAGGGTGGAGCTTCGCAGCCCCGATCCCACCTGTAATCCGTATCTTGCCCTCGCGGTAATGCTTAAGGCCGGGCTTGACGGCATCAAGAACAAGCTTATGCCTCCCGAAAGCGTAAATGTTTCCATCTTTTGCCTCAGTGAGGAGCAGCGCCGGAGCATGGGCATTGAAACTCTGCCCGGGACATTGGAGGCCGCCATTAGGGCAATGGAGTCCGACACGATAGTACGTGACACCTTTGGCGAAAGGCTGTTTGAGCTTTACCACAAGGCAAAAATGTCCGAGTGGGACGAATACCGTACTCAGGTAACAAAATGGGAAATTCAAAAGTATCTGTGCGAGTTCTGAGTATCTTCTCTTAAAAAACCATAATTTAAGAGGAGGTAAGCAAAGCTGATGAAAAGTGTAATTCTTGCTTTTCAAAATCCCGAAGCGGCGGAGACGATCAGGAGGGTCGTTCAGCTTGGAGGATACGGCGTCAGCGGTATATGTTCCGGTGGCGCGGAGGTTTTGCGTATGCTGGAATGGAATCAGGCATCGGCGGTGGTCTGCGGCTACCGTCTTAAGGATGTTACAGCCTCGGAACTTTACAGCAACCTTCCCCAAGGTGTGGGAATGCTTGTTTTGCTGTCTCAGAGCCAGGCCAGCAATGTGGACGTCCCCTATGGCGTCCAAAGTCTTAATCTGCCTGTCAGTAAAACCGCCCTTTTGGATTCACTGAAAACAGTAATAATGATAAATGACCGCCCCAGCCTTAAAAAGAGCGGGGAGGATCTGCGCCCGGCTCGCACTGACGAGGAAAAGCAGACTATTGCTAAGGCAAAGGAACTGCTTATGGAGCGCGGCAATATGACTGAGGATCAGGCTCACCGCTTTATTCAGCGAGTCAGCATGAACAACGGTAGCAAAATGATCGAAACCGCAAAGTCCATTCTTTCCGGTGACATATTATATTGAGGAGGCGGATGATGAAGATAACCAAGATGCACGGCATCGGAAACGATTATATATATGTCAATTGCTTTGAGGAGACAGTTGCCGACCCTCGCCGGGCGGCGCGGGAGCTGAGCGACAGACATTTTTGGATAGGTAGCGACGGTCTTGTGCTGATCAAGCCCTCCGACGCGGCGGATTTTGAAATGGATATGTACAATTCCGACGGATCCCGGGCGGAAATGTGCGGCAATGCCATTCGCTGTGTGGGTAAATACGTATACGATAACGGTATGACGCAAAAAACCCGGCTCAGTATAGCCACCGGGGCCGGGATAAAATATCTTGACCTTACCGTAAAGGACGGCAAGGTCAGCACAGTGAGGGTGGACATGGGCGAACCGATACTCAGTCCCCGGCTCATCCCCTGCCTTTACGATGGGGATGTTGCCGTAAGCAGGCCTATAACAGTGAAGGGCAGGGACTGCCTTGTCACCTGTGTTTCCATGGGCAATCCCCACGCGGTGGTTTACGTGGAAGATGTGGACGGACTTGAAATCGAAAAAATAGGTCCGTATTTTGAATCTCATGAGATGTTCCCTAAAAAGACAAATACCGAATTTGTCAAAGTCCTTTCACCCCGGCTTATACAGATGCGCGTTTGGGAGCGGGGCGCCGGCGAGACCTGGGCCTGCGGCACAGGGGCCTGCGCCGTCCTTGTGTCCGGCGTGCTGAACGGCCTTTGTGAGCGCAAGGCTACCGTAAGGTTGCGCGGCGGAGATCTTGTCATTGAATGGGACGAAAAGACTGACCATGTGTTTATGACCGGACCGGCGGCACACGTGTTCACCGCCGAAATAGATTATATATAGTTTAGGAGATCATAAATGGTTAAAATAAATGAAAATTATCTTAAGCTGCCCGGCAGCTACCTTTTCAGTACTATTGCAAAAAAAGTAAACAAATACTCCGCCGACAATCCGGACAGGAAAATCATCCGTTTGGGCATAGGCGACGTTACCCTTCCCCTTCCTAAGGCGGTTGTGGAGGCAATGGAAAAGGCTGTACTGGAAATGGGCGATCAGTCCACATTCCGGGGCTATGGCCCGGAGCAGGGCTACGACTTTCTGCGTGAGGCTATTGTGGAAAACGACTTCAGGGCGCGGGGAGTGGATATTTCTCCCGATGAAATATTTGTTTCCGACGGAGCCAAAAGCGACTGCGGAAATATAGGTGATATATTCGGCGTCGATAACGTTGTAGCCGTCTGCGACCCGGTATATCCCGTTTATGTGGATACCAATGCCATGGCGGGCCGGGCGGGAGACTATGATGCGATCTCCGGCACATGGAGCAAGCTTGTATATATGCCTTGCTTGGAGGAAAACGGCTTTCTGCCTCAGATACCCGATAAAAAGGCGGACATAATTTATCTCTGCTTTCCCAACAATCCCTCCGGCGCGGCCATAGACAGGATCGAACTCAAGAAATGGGTGGATTACGCCCTATCCAATCAAGCGGTCATACTTTATGACGCGGCTTACGAGGCGTATATAACAGAGGATCTTCCTCACAGCATATTTGAGATCGAAGGAGCTAAGGAGTGTGCCATTGAGTTCCGCTCATTCAGCAAAAACGCCGGCTTTACCGGCACGCGCTGCGGCTTTACCGTGATACCCAAGGCTCTTACGGCAGGGGGAGTGAGCGTCAATTCTCTTTGGAACCGCCGTCATACCACCAAATTCAACGGCGTTCCCTATATTGTTCAGCGGGGAGCCGAGGCTGTGTACAGTCCTCAGGGCAAGGCTCAGGTCAGGGAGCTGGTAGGCTATTATATGAACAACGCGTCTCTTATCCGCCGGGGCTTGGAAGATGCCGGGCTTAAGGCCGGCGGCGGTGTCAACTCACCCTATGTGTGGCTTAAGGTGCCGGATGGAATGACAAGCTGGGAATTCTTTGACTGGCTTATTGAAAGCGCCGGTGTGGTAGGCACCCCCGGCAGCGGCTTTGGCCCCAGCGGTGAAGGATATTTCCGTCTGACAGGCTTTGGCAGCACCGAAAACACTGTAGAAGCTCTCGAGAGGATAAAGGCCGCGTTCGGCAAATGATTTTGCGTTTTAATTTATTTTAACATATTTTATGGAGGAAACTGTTATGAAAAAGGAAATGCTTTACGAAGGCAAAGCCAAAAAGGTTTATCTCACAGACAATGATGACCAGCTCATCGTTGATTACAAGGATGACGCCACCGCGTTCAACGGCCTTAAAAAGGGCAGCATCGAAAACAAGGGTGTTGTGAACAACCGTATGACAAATCTTTTGCTTCAGATGCTGGAAAAAAAGGGTGTTCCCACTCATTACATTCGGGAGCTGAGCGACCGGGAAACCTTAGTCAAAAAGGTTGAGATCGTACCTCTTGAGGTAATTGTCCGCAATGTGGCTGCCGGTAGCTTTTCCAAACGCTTTGGTGTTGAGGAGGGAAAGGCCTTGCTTTCACCTACACTGGAATTCTGCTATAAAAACGATGATCTTGGGGATCCCATGATCAACGACTACCAGATCTACGCCCTCGGCCTTGCCACAAAGGAAGAGCTTGACGTTATCAGCGACCTCACCTTTAAGGTAAACGATGCTCTCAAGGCCTTTTTCCTTGAACTCAATATCAAGCTTATAGACTTCAAAATCGAGTTTGGCCGATATCACGGACAGATTATTCTTGCTGACGAAATTTCTCCCGATACATGCCGCCTTTGGGATGCCGACACCAACGAGAAGCTTGACAAGGACCGTTTCCGCCGGGATATGGGCAACGTCGAAGGCGCCTACGCGGAGGTATTCAAACGTCTCGGCCTGTGAGCTTCAATGAGCCCAATGGGGGGCCTGAGGCACAGCAAGAAAGCCACATAGGCGAGGAATGCGGCATCTTTGGTATTTTTGACAATGACGGACTGGACTGCGCCCAGCTGACCTATTACGGGCTGTTTTCCCTTCAGCATCGTGGGCAGGAAAGCTGCGGCATTGCCGTAAGTAGCAACCGGGACATCAAGCATTACAAAAATATGGGGCTTGTCAACGAGGTGTTTACCGCCGATGTGCTGGATCTGTTGAAGGGCGAAATGGCCATCGGCCATGTGCGCTATTCCACTACCGGGGAAAGCTGCCGGGAAAACTCCCAGCCCCTTGTGACCAAATATGCCAAGGGAGCATTGGCCATCGCACACAACGGCAACCTTACCAACGGCGCTCAGATACGGGAGGAACTGGAAAACAAAGGGCTTATTTTCCAGACAACTATCGATTCCGAAGCGATAGCCTATATTATCGCAAGGGAGCGGCTTCAGAGTAAAAGCGTTGAGGAGGCCGTGGTCAAAAGCATTTCCTACATTAAGGGGGCATACTCCCTTTTGGTGATGAGTCCCTGCAAGCTTATTGCCGCAAGGGATGTTTACGGACTGAGGCCACTGTGCATAGGGCGCATAGGTAATTCATGGGTCTTTGCCAGCGAAAGCTGCGCGCTTGACGCCGTAGGCGCCGAATATGTCCGTGATGTGGAGCCCGGCGAGGTGGTGCTATGCGACCGTGAAAGAGGCCTTGTATCCTTTAGAAACCACTGCGGAGATCACGAGCACAAAATGTGCATTTTCGAATACATATATTTTTCGCGTCCCGACAGCAAGATCGCCGGAATGAGCGTATACGAGGCTCGCAAAAACGCCGGACGCCTGCTTGCCAAGGCTCACCCGGTGGAGGCGGATATTGTGGTGGGAGTACCGGATTCGGGACTTGACGCGGGCTTAGGCTACAGCGAAGAGTCCGGCATACCCTATGAGCATGGTCTTATCAAAAACCGGTACATAGGCCGCACATTTATCCAGCCAAGTCAGGAGCTGCGCGAGCGCAGCGTCCGGCTCAAGCTTAATCCCCTCAGGGAGATAGTGGATGGGAAGCGCGTGGTTATGATAGATGACTCCATCGTCCGGGGTACTACCTGCAGGCGCATTGTCAAGATGATGAAGGATGCCGGAGCAAAGGAAGTGCATATGCGGGTGTCCTCTCCGCCGTTTTTGTACCCATGCTACTTTGGCACGGACATTCCATCTCAGGAGCTGCTGGTCTCATGGCAGCGTACCACGGAGGACGTGAGGAAGATTATCGGCGCCGACACCCTTGGCTTTTTGCCGGTGGAGGATCTTGGCAAAATGATTCCCGAAGCGTGCACGGGCTTTTGCGACGCCTGCTTTACCGGCAGATATCCCATGCCCGTTCCGTACGACAAAGTCAGGGAAAAACGGGGATATTGATATTGTTTTACGGTTATTCCTCTTTTGGAGGGATAACCGTAAATTTTTAAAAAATTTGTCTTGTAAAAGGGAAGAATTTGTCGTATAATAAAGTTAAGGAAGCGTCGAATAGTTCACGCCTGCGGCTTAAAACGCTGCTTGAGGGAGTCTCCCGGCGACTCGGTTAAAAAGCCCAAAATTCATCAAGTATTCATGCGCTTTTTGCCTTGCCGTGAGAAAATTTTCTCGCCAATCGGCGCTTTAGAATTGATCAGTGCTCGCTAACAGAAATATTTATCAAGGGGGATAGTCATGAAAAGGTTTTTGGCGTTTGCTCTTGCTTTGTGTATTATATTTGCCTTTGCGTCTTGCAATGAGGACAAGCCTGTTTTCGGCAATGACCCGGTCGTGGATATATCCAAGGTGGATGAGATCAAGGTTGGTGTTATATACAGCGGCGGTCCTGACACGGATAACGCTTATGTCAATTCTCATATTCACGGTATCAGCTCCATGCAGGACTCTCTTGGAATGTCCGACAGCCAGATTATCCGGAAATATGATATACCTGTGAGTGACTCCTCCGCTGTCAGAACAGCGCTGACAGAATGCGCGGAGGCGGGCTGCAAGATCGTTTTCTGTACCGAAAAGGAGTATGCTTCCGCCGCACGTCAAATAGCGGACAAATTCCCCGATGTGATATTCAGCACGGCTCTTGGCGGGGTCAACAACGGCGTAAATCTTAACAGCTATTCCGGGCTTTTGTATCAGGCCCAGTATGTGGACGGGGTCTGCGCCGGGTACAGAACTGAAAGCAACCGTATAGGCTTTGTAGGCGCGGTCACCAGCGAAGACTATATGGCCGGTCTCAATGCCTTTGCCCGGGGAGTGGAGTACATCAATCCCGATGCGGTGGTATATGTGCGGGAGATCGAGTCCAAGTACGATTATGGGGCGGAGTATGCCGCGGCTCAGTCCCTTATAGACCTTGGCTGTGATGTTATCGCACAAAACACCTACAGCTCCGCGCCTCAGCTGGCTGCTGCCGACGCGCAGGTATGGAGCTGCGGCTATCTGATGGATCTTACCGATTACGCTCCCGCAGCTCACCTTGTAGCTCCTGTGGTAAACTGGGGTCAGTATTACACAAAGGCGGTCAAGGATACCGTTGAGGGGGAATGGGAAAATCAGGACTACATCGGCAGCCTTGCAGACGGCTTTGTGGCTGTTTCCAATGTCAATCACAACTGTAAACGGGGCACATCCAAGTCCATGGAAGATGCCGCCGGACAGGTCATTTCCGGTACAGACGTTTTTGAGGGCGACATTATGGACAATGAGGGAAATCAAGTCTGCGAGGAGGGCCTTGCTATAGCGGATGTAAGCAATATAAGCTGGTATTACCGCAATGTTAAGGTAAATGTCGATCACATCTCCGAAACCGCCGAGCGGTGGTACGGCTTTGTTTCCTCGGATGCGGAAGTGGAAGAAATTGAATAAGGTCATAAACAGATTGTAAAGAACGAATTTTTATTTATGAAAACCTATAACTAAACGAAAGATGTCCTCCGCATCTATAGATAGCGGACGGCCCTTTCGTTTTTTTGTGTGAGATATTTTCCCCGAGAGCATATTAACAAAGGTCAGCAAGCCGGAGAGGCTGACAGTGCCTGTTAACAAAGACAAAAATATACGGAAAATCACTTTTTCCGCCGAGCTTCAAATCTGCCTAAAAACAAATATCATATTATTTTCAGATACAGTAAAATTTATACTTGCAAAAAACCCGAAGGTATAGTATACTATGTGTATAATCGGGTAAAAGTGGTTCAATTTTACAGTTCGATTTTTAATTATGCAGTTCTATTAAGGAGGTATATACATGGACACTACAGAGAAGCTTGATCTGCTTCGTCAGGCCAAGGCCAAAGCTGCCCTTGGAGGCGGAGAAGAAAAGCAAAAAAAACAGCAGTCTCGCTCCGGCCTTACCGCCAGAGAACGGGTACTTGCCCTTCTCGACGATGGTAGCTTTGTGGAGATGGGGGCTCTTGTATCCGCGCGAAACAGCTATACAGCGGCGGACGGCGTTATTACAGGCTACGGTACTGTTGATGGCAGACTTGTTTATGTTTATTCACAGGATGCAACTGTTATGGGCGGCGCTGTAGGTGAAATGAACGTAAATAAAATTTGCGGAATTTTCTCAATGGCGGCAAAGATGGGCGCTCCCATTGTAGGTATGCTGGACTCCTGCGGAGCCAGAATAGGAGAGGGGCTTGAGGCTCAGGCTGCTATGGCAAAGCTTTTTGCTTCCTTTACTGAGGTAAGCGGCGTTGTTCCCAACATAAGCCTCGTACTTGGCAACTGTGCCGGAGGCGCGGCGCTGGCGGCAAGCATGAGCGACTTTGTGATAATCAACGAAAAGACCGGCCGTCTTTTTGTGAACGGACCATCTGTCATCGAGGCTTCTACCGGTAAGAAAGCCGCCCTTGACGGCAAGTATAACGCTGAGGTAAGCGGCGCTGCTCATTTTTCGGGAGCAAGCGATCAGCTGTGCATAGAAACCGCAAAGCTGCTTCTCAGCTACCTTCCTTCCAACAATCTTTCTGATCCGGCAATTCTTGACTGTGCCGATGATCTTAACCGTGCGACCCCCGCGCTTGCGGATATTGAGGGCGAATACGATATGCGCGCTGTTGTGGCTGAAGTTGTTGACGATGGCGCTTTGCTCGAGACGCAGTCCGGATACGCCAAGAATGCCGTTACGGGTTTCGCCCGCATTAACGGTGCCACAGTAGGCGTTGCGGCGAACCAGCCCAAGGAGCACAGCGGTGCGCTGTGCGGCCGTGCTGTTGAAAAGCTTGCTCGCTTTGTGCGCTTCTGTGACTGCTTCAACATTCCTGTAGTTACCTTTACGGACGTGGACGGCTTTGCTGTGAGCGCCTCCGAGGAGGAATGGGGTCTTGCAAGAAAGGGAGCCAAGCTCCTTTTCGCCTTTGCCGAGGCAACCGTTCCCAAGGTCAATGTTATCGTAGGGAAGGCCTGCGGCAGCGGCTACGGGGTGATGAATTCCAAGCAGCTGGGCGCGGATGTCGTCCTTGCATTCCCTCAGGCCGAGATCGCTCCGCTGGAAGCAAAGACCGGTGTACAGCTTTTGTTTGAGGATAAGCTTCATCAGGGACTCAGCCGTGATGCGCTCGAAAAAGAGTACAAAGCTCAGGAAGCGTCGCCCCTTATGGCTGCTGCTGCCGGGCTCGTGGACGATGTTATTGATCCGTCCCAGACCCGCGCAAGGGTCGCCGCCGCTCTTGAAATGCTTGCAAGCAAGCGCGTAAGCGGCGTTTCACGCAAGCATGACAATATGCCTTTATAAGAGGTGAACGGTATGGAAAAGGATTTTGTAGCTTCCGAGGTGATCGGACAGGGTCTTGCTTATACCATCATGGGTATCTGCATAGTTTTCCTGATACTTATTATCATAATGTTTGTTATCAAGGCTATGGCGCTGATTTCTGCTGCGCCGGAGACTAAAAAGTCGCAGGCGGCTCCGGCAGTGACCGGTGCGTCCGCTCCCGCTGCGCAGGCTTCCCAGCCTCCGGCAGAGGCACAGGAGGACGAGCTTGAGCTCATTGCGGTGATCACCGCCGCGGTGGCCGCGTCCCTTGACACAAGCCCGGCGGATATATATGTTAAATCGTACAAACGTGTTGATGGCGGTGCGTGGAATAAGGCAGGCCGCCGTGAAGTTCTTCAAAACAGATTTTAAGGAGGTAATTTATTATGAGAAAATTTATAGTAAATGTAAACGGCAATTCATATGAGGTCGAGGTTGAAGAGGTCGAGGCCGGCGCGTCCGCTCCCGCCGCAGCGCCCAAGGCTGCTGTAAGCGCACCTGCTCCAAAGAAGGCCGCGGCTCCCGTGGGTAACGGCACTCCGGTTAAGGCTCCCATGCCCGGCACTGTTGTTGATATAAAGGTCACCTCCGGCGCAAACGTAAAGTCCGGCGACACACTTGTTGTTCTTGAGGCAATGAAGATGGAAAACGAGATCAAGGCTCCTAAGGACGGCGTTGTAACCGTTGTGGCCGCAAAGGGCGCATCTGTCAATACCGGCGACGTTCTTGTAACTATTGCTTAATGGGTACGGCGAGAACCGAAAGAATGGAGTTGATTTAAGTTGTTGTCAAAACTGATGGAAGGTTTTGGAGCATTCTTTCAGAAAACAGGTATTTACGAAATATTCAACCAGATAACTACGGATTTCAGCATCGGTAATATTCTTAATAATTTCGGTACGATCATAATGATCGCCTTGGCCTGTGTGCTCCTTTACCTCGCAATCGTTAAAAAATTCGAGCCTCTGCTCCTTTTGCCTATCGCCTTCGGTATGCTTCTGGCAAATCTGCCATTGGGCGAGGTAATGCATCCCCAATACTTTATAGATCCGGCTTATCTTATTGACGGCCACGATCTGGATATGAACCTTATATTCCATAAGGGCGGTCTTCTTGACCTTTTGTATCTTGGCGTTAAGCTGGGAATTTATCCTCCTCTTATTTTCCTTGGCATAGGATGTATGACCGACTTTGGGCCCCTTATTTCCAACCCCAAAAGTATACTTTTGGGCGCGGCGGCGCAGCTGGGCGTATTCATCACGTTTATCAGCGCAATAATTCTTGGCGTTTTCGGTATCGGCGGCTTCGGCGCCGACGGAACAGCCGCCACCATATTTAAGGAAGCAGCGTCTATCGGTATAATCGGCGGCGCGGACGGTCCTACGGCTATTTACGTAACCAAGACCCTTGCTCCCGGCCTGCTCAGCGCCATTGCCATTGCCGCGTATTCTTATATGGCCCTTATCCCTGTTATTCAGCCTCCCATTATGAAGCTTATGACCACTAAGCAGGAACGCAGCGTGGTCATGGAACAGCTTCGTCCCGTAACAAAGAAGGAAAAGATACTTTTCCCCATAATTGTTACAATTGTGGTGATCCTCATCGTTCCGGATGCGGCTCCCCTTGTGGGTATGCTCATGCTGGGCAACCTTATCAAGGAAAGCGGAGTGGCTGACAGACTGTGCAAAACAGCGCAGAACGAGCTTATGAACATAGTAACTATCTTTTTGGGCGTAACTGTCGGCGCCACGGCCAAGGCCGAGACATTCCTTACTCCCAAGACTCTTCTTATCATTGCCCTTGGTCTTGTAGCATTCAGCATCAGCACTGCCGGCGGACTTCTGTTCGGCAAGATCATGTACAAGGCTTCCGGCGGCAAGGTAAATCCTCTCATTGGCAGCGCGGGCGTAAGCGCCGTTCCCATGGCCGCACGTATGTCCCAAAAGGTTGGTCAGGAAGAAAACCCCGCAAACTTCCTGCTTATGCACGCTATGGGCCCCAATGTTGCCGGCGTTATCGGCAGCGCTGTAGCGGCGGGTGTGTTCCTTGCCCTTAACAACGCGGGTATGTTTTAACTAAAAGGAGGAGATAACAAATGGATGACAAAAAACCAGTAAAAATAACCGAAACCGTGCTTCGTGACGCGCATCAGTCCCTTATAGCCACAAGAATGACCACTGACGAAATTCTCGGCGCTGTTGAAATGCTGGACAAAGTGGGCTTCAATGCCCTTGAAGCTTGGGGCGGCGCTACCTTTGATAGCTGCCTGCGCTTTCTCAACGAAGATCCTTGGGAGAGACTACGCAAGATCAAGGATAAGGCAAAGAATACTCCCATTCAGATGCTTTTCCGGGGACAAAACATTCTTGGCTACCGCCACTACGCTGATGATGTGGTAGAATACTTTGTACAAAAATCCATCGCTAACGGCGTAGATATAATCCGTATTTTTGACGCCCTTAATGATGTGCGCAATCTTAAGACCGCTATCAATGCCACAATAAAGGAAAAAGGCCATGTACAAGCGGCGATCTCTTATACCATAAGTCCCGTTCACAACAACGCGTACTTTGTAAAGCTTGCCAAGCAGCTTGAGGAAATGGGCGCTAATTCCATCTGTATCAAGGATATGGCCGGTCTGCTCAAACCCTATGTGGCATATGACCTTGTGACCGAGATGAAGAAAGCCGTGAAGATCCCCATCGAGCTTCACACCCACTATACCAGCGGTTTAGCCTCTATGACCTATCTTAAGGCTATTGAAGCGGGGGTTGACATTGTGGACTGCGCCATGAGTCCTCTGGCAATGGGTACATCCCAGCCTCCCACGGAGTCACTGGTAGCAGCTCTTGCGGGTACAAGGTACGACACAGGCTATGACCTTAATCTTTTGAGCGATATAGCCGACTACTTCCGCCCTCTCAGGGAAAAATATATCGAAGAAGGGCTGCTTGATCCCAAGTCGCTTGCTGTCAATGTAAATACCCTTAAGTATCAGGTGCCCGGAGGAATGCTCAGCAATCTTATCTCTCAGCTTAAGCAGCTGGGCGCTGAGGACAAGTACGAGGAAGTTCTTAAGGAGGTTCCGCGGGTGCGTGAGGACGCCGGCTTCCCGCCCCTTGTAACTCCCTCCAGCCAGATAGTAGGCTCTCAGGCAGTGCTTAATGTTGTTCTGGGCGAGCGCTACAAGACGGTTACCAAGGAATTTAAGGGCCTTATCAAGGGCGAATACGGCAAGACGCCCGTACCCATCAAGCCCGAATTTGTAAAGAAGATCATCGGTGACGAAAAGCAGATCACTTGCCGTCCCGCTGACAACATTCCCAACGAGCTTGATAAGTTCCGTGACGAGATACGTGAATATACGGAGCAGGATGAGGACGTACTCAGCTACGCGCTGTTCGGTCAGGTAGCCATCAAGTATTTCCAGTTCCGTCAGGCCGGCAAGTACAAGGTGGACGCAGAGCTTGCGGATAAGACCGACAAGGTTCATCCTATGTAATGTCGGTGGCGGACGATCCGATAAATTTATTCGTAAAAAATGGGCTGAGTACAAGCAGTGGAAAATTTCCATGGCTTGTACTCAGCCCATTGAATTTTTTATGCTCTTACTGCCTCACGCAGACAGATGTGATGGGACGGATGCCGTCATTAAGGCCTATCACTGTCAGATAATTTCCGGAAAAAGCAAACAGTATGTTGGGCTTTTGGTTTTCGATACATACGGTGCAGCCGTTTTTGATTACCAGTGTGCCGCTGGAGCTGCCCCAATCGTTTTCACTCCGCTTTATTTTGCCGCTGAAATCGTACTTGCCGTTGTTAGCGGTAAGTACAAAGCTGCCAAAGCCGTTTATCTCGTTGTAGGTTCCGGCCAGATTTTCCCCTATGGGAGAACCCTTGGCAAAGCTTATAATGTTGTAGCTGTCTTCATCTCCGGTAACATGGGTAGAAATGAAGGACTTTATACTTTCGCTGTCAATGTAGTCCGGACAGGTGTTAGAGTAATATTTGATCACGTTGCTGTTTTCATAATTTTTATCCTTGCATGACAGTGCAGCCGCGTCTATACGTCCGCTTTTATATACCTGAATGACCGCCTCATTGACAAAAGCCTTGTCGGCGGAGCCGCAATTCAGGGTAAGGGCATTTTCATTCCCGGAGGCGTAGCAAACCTGAAGTGTCGGAGCGAAAAGCTGTTGGTAATCCTCACCGGTCAGATCCCGGAGCATGTCCATAAAGGTCTCGTTTGCCAGCAGGTCATAGGGACTGTGTACGAAGTAACCCAAATTTCCAAAGACGTTTTCGGTGTTGGCAATGTCATCTTCGCCCGTGGAAAGATAAACCGAGCGAGTATCCTGATCCCACTCTACCGAAAGTCCAAGAGCCGCCGCAATGGCGCGGACAGGCAGGTAGGTGGTTCCGTCTACCGCCATGGGATAAACCGGGTCGCCATTGGCGTCCTCGGCATTGAGGACCTGTCCGTCAATGTAAATTTTGATATCCTCCCCATCGGCTAAAGCAGCCGGAGGTATTGCGGCCAGTGTAAGCACAAGGAGCAATGATATTATTTTTTTCATAGTTGTTCTATCCTTTCAAAAAAAATCAGTTGATGCTTTGCAAATAAATGTATCCGCTGGTAATTATGCGGCTTTCGTCCATTACATACACATATGCCCGTTCATAGTTGAAGTCCAGAGCGGCAGTGAAGGATCGGGATGAAAATTTATCTAAAGTAATATCATAAACCGTAGAGTGTGGAAACTCATCCTTGTTCCAGCCTATTACAGCCATGCGCAGATCCTTTGTATCCGTGTAGCTCTTGATGTCAAGGGTCACATTGGAACCGTCACAGCTCAGGCTTGCGGTGTAAGGAACGTTGTAAAATTCAATTTCCGCCACATTGCACATGCCCCATTCGGGAGTGCGATATATTATCTGATCGTAAATCACATCGTTTTCAAGGTAAACCTCATTCCAGCCGTTTTTGAGTACACCGGGTACAGTGTGCAGCAGTGTTTCCGTCCCGTCCTTTACGCCGTAGAACTTGCCGCCGAACATACGCCAGTCAAAGCCTTCCCTTGGATAGTAGCGTAGCAGCGTCATCGGCTTATCCTGAGGCATATCCGCGATAAGATAGGAATTGCTGCCGTCCCATGCGTCGTGGTGGGTGGTAACATCTCCGTCAAAGGCCTTTTCAAAGGAAACCTCCTGTGAACCGCCGTAGGGCTCGGTGCCCTGTATCTTGGTGGGTATAAGGCGGCAGTCGGCGTCAGGCTCCATCAGTTGATCCACTTCGGGTGAAATGGGATCGAGCAAGAAGTTCCAAAGCTGGTTGCTTCCGCCGCCGTACTCGTATGTACCTACAGTTGACCCTTCGTCTGTGTTGTAGCCATAGGCGTCAAGACCCTTTCCGGTTGCGGTGTTTACAAGTCCGTAGCCTCCTTCGCCCCTTTCAAGTCTCCATTCGGTGCCTCCGTTGTCCGAGAGCAGATTCCCGCTGCGCAGGTTTACAAAGGAAAGAATATCCCCTATCCTGTATATCCTCCAGTACTGATAAGCGCTGTCGTTGTTGCCGCCCTGAACAAAACCGCCGTCCGCCTCCTGTACTGCCAGACCGCTGTTGAGATTGACAATACGCACTACATCGCCGGACTCCAACACGCTTATATTTTTTACTGCCGCGATGTCGGTTTCCCCGATGCTGGCCTTTACCTGAGCCATGCCCGGCGCTGAGGCGGTGAACAGGCCGCTTTGATCAACGCTGCCGTTTTGCGCGGAGTAAAGAATCGTGTCGGCTTCATTGGCGGCCACGGCTTTGAGCTGTATGCTTTCGCCCTCAAAGCAGCTCAGCGCGGAGGCGCTCATGGTCAGGCCGTTGTTGGTCACCTTTGCGGGAGAGTTGTTTTCGATAACAAAGGTCGTAATGGAGTTTACCGGAATTTCCGCCTTGAGTATTTTCCCGTCAAGGGTCGCCCCGCCGGAAAGAAGCTCAAGATCGCGTTCCTTGTCTGTGCGGTATACAGTTATATTATTGCCGAGATTTTCAAAAGAGGAAAGGTCAATTTCATAATTTTCATCCCTGTAGCCCGGGTTTGTAACTACCACTACCGTTTTGCCGGTGTCAAAGTTCCTTGCGGCCAGCACATTGTCGCTGTTTGCCGGAAGTATATAATCCCCCTGACGGATAAACTTTGTGTAATGGGCAAAGGCGTAATATTTTTTGAACAGATCCAGCTGGTTTGTTTCCTTGTCGTATTGACTCATATACCAGTAGCCGCTGTCACTGTTTCCCCCGGGAGCCGGGCCCGTTATCTGCCAGCATATCCAAGCGTTGGGACGCATTGCGTTCATGTCGGAGTTGATCTTGCAGCTGAGCCACATGGCCGGGCCCATGTTACCGGCGTCGTGGCCGATGGACGCGGCCCAGTCGTCCTCTGACATGTAAAGCTTTTTGCCCATGTCTGCCGCAACCTCAAATATTTTCCTTCCGCTGCCGCCGTAAGAATGGGCGTTAAAGCGGGGAATGCAGGACAAGGCCTCCTGAGTGTAATCGTTCGTTATATAGTCGGCCATCCGGTCGGAGTTGTTTTCGTCCGCCGCAACTACGGCAACATTGCTGAGACCGTATTTTTGCAGCGCCTTGTGCGTGGCCAGTATAAGGGCGCTGTGATCCTTGCTGTCTATGTGGCAGCCCTCCTGTGTGCCCTCATAGCCCCAGAAGTCGGTGTTAGGCTCGTTCATGGGGGACAAGGAGTCTACTTTTATGCCCAAATCGTTTTGTATATAAGCGGTGACCTTTGCCAGATAGTCGGCAAATTTGTCAAAGCTTTCGGGAAGAATATTGTTCTTGCCGCTGTCGTGACCGCCGCTGGAGCATCCGCTGACCGTCATGTAGTATGGGGGCGAGTTACTGAAGCACTCCACGATATTTGCTCCGTAATATATGGCGTCCTTAAGTATGGCGATCTGGTTGGGGTCGGCATTGGGGTCAAAATTGCCGTTTTCGTCCTCCCATACGGGGAGACCGCGCATATCGTGTCCGTTGTTAAGGTGGTTATGCTCGGGGTCGTCGCCCGCGCCGATGTTGAAGCGCACTATATTCAGACCGAGGCCTTCCTCAAGGTCGAAAAACGCCTTTGACATTTTCATTCTTTCAGCCTCAGTCTCATCGCCAAGGGTCTCGGCCCACCAGCATAACGACGTTCCCCAGCCGTCAAAGGCTCCAAGGGGGCTTATGTCGGTGCTGTCCACGGTGATCCTCACCGGCGGGGCAGCTATTGATATTGACGGCAAAAGGCCGAGTGTCATAATTATGACTATTGCTGCACAAATTATCTTTTTCATTTTGTCCTCTCCTCTATATGTGTATTATTCCTATACCTCTATTATACATGGTTTATGAGCTATTTGCAAGATAATTATATTGTTTTTTTACAATATTACTCTTGCAAAACACCGGTATATATGTTATAATTTTACCTTAGTGAAGTACCGAAAGGGGATGTTTGCCGTTAAAGGTTCGTTTGCGTCGTTCTTGAGCCGTATATTCAAGGGCCCGAACATAACTTTTTTTACAGTTATTGGAGTGTGCGTTATGATCCTTGGCGCGATCGTCTGCATTTTCGCTCCTAAAATAAAAGCTAAAGCCACCGGCGCGCCCCAGGACGAAATGTCCTCCATGCCCTTGAAGCTGGCGGGGCTTGCTATTGTTATAATAGGATTTGTCATAACAGTTTATCTGAAAGGATGAAAACAAATGAAAAACCTGGAAAAGACTTACGATCCGGGGGAAATAGAGGAACGCCTCTATTCCAAGTGGGTCGAAAACGGATATTTTCACGCGGAACCGGACTCCAAAAAGAAGCCCTATACCATTGTCATTCCTCCCCCAAACGTTACCGGTCAGCTCCATATGGGACATGCCTTTGACGAGACACTGCAGGATATACTTATCCGCTATAAGCGGATGCAGGGCTATAACGCCCTGTGGATCCCCGGCACCGACCACGCAGGCATTGCCACACAGATCAAGGTCGAGGCGGAGCTAAGGAATAAGGAGGGCCTTTCACGCTATGATCTGGGACGGGAAAAATTCTTAGAGCGCGTGTGGGACTGGAAGGAAAAATACGGCAGCCGTATTATAAATCAGCTTAAAAAGATAGGTTCCTCCTGTGACTGGGATCGGGAGCGCTTTACCATGGACGAGGGTTGCTCCAAGGCTGTGCGTGAGGCTTTTGTGAACCTTTACAATAAGGGCCTTATTTACCGCGGCCCCCGCATTATTAACTGGTGTCCCCACTGCGTTACCGCCCTTTCCAACGAGGAGGTGGAGCATACAGAGCAGGCCGGGCATTTCTGGCATATAAGATATCCAATCAAGGACAGCGACGATTTTGTTGTTATTGCCACCACCCGTCCGGAGACATTGTTCGGAGATACTGCCGTTGCCGTAAATCCGGAGGATGAAAGATATAAGGATCTTGTGGGCAAGACGTTGCTTTTGCCCCTTACGAATCGGGAAATCCCCGTCATTTCCGACGAATATGTTGACAAGGAGTTCGGCACCGGCTGTGTAAAGATAACTCCCGCTCATGACCCCAATGACTTTGAGGTGGGCAAGCGCCATGACCTTGAGATCATCAAGGTACTGAATGATGACGCCACAATGAACGCCTATGCCGGCAAGTACGAGGGCATGGATCGTTACGAATGCCGCAAGGCCATGGTAGAGGATCTGGAAAAGCTTGGTCTCCTTGTAAAGGTAGAGGATCACTCTCACAATGTGGGTCAGTGCTACCGCTGCGGCACCACCATCGAGCCTATCGTGTCCGATCAGTGGTTTGTAAGAATGCGTCCCCTTGCCGATTTGGCTATTAAGGCCGTCAAGGAAGGACAGACCGAATTTGTCCCCGAAAGATTTTCCAAGATATACATGAACTGGATGGAAAACGTTTATGACTGGTGCATTTCCCGCCAGCTTTGGTGGGGTCACCGTATACCCGCCTTTTACTGTGACAGCTGCGGTGAAATGACAGTTTCCAAGGAGAATATTCAGGTATGCCCCCACTGCGGCGGCCCGGTTCATCAGGAGGAAGACGTGCTTGACACTTGGTTCTCGTCAGCGCTGTGGCCCTTTTCCACCCTTGGCTGGCCGGAAAAAACCCCCGAGCTGGAATATTTTTACCCCACTGACACATTGGTTACCGGTTACGATATAATTTTCTTCTGGGTTTCAAGAATGATATTTTCCGCCTGTGAGCACACGGGACAGGCTCCCTTCAAGCATGTGTTCATTCACGGCCTTGTACGTGACGGCAAGGGCGAAAAAATGTCCAAGTCCAAGGGCAATGGCGTTGATCCCCTTATGATCATTGATATGTACGGTGCTGACGCCCTTAGGTTCAGTCTTGTGACCGGCGTAGCCCCCGGCAATGATCTGCGCTTCCCCGTAGTGTACGATCCGCCTGTTGCTCCCGGGAAAAACCCTGACCCCGATGTCAACAAGATCGTGGGCGCTCCCGGCGTTGAGGCGGGGCGCAATTTTGCCAACAAGATATGGAACGCGGCCCGCTTTGTTCTGATGAATTTGGAGATCGAAAGCTGTGAGCTTCCCAAAGCTCCCAAGACCGAGGATCGTTGGATACTGTCCCGGTTCAATTCCGTTGTGAAGAACGTTACCGAAAACCTTGACAGCTTTGAGCTGGGAATTGCTCTCGGCAACATCTACGACTTTGCGTGGGATGAGCTTTGCGACTGGTATATTGAGCTTGTAAAGCCCCGGCTTTACGCCTCCGATACGGAAAGCAAGCTTGACGCCCAGCGTACTCTTGTATGGGTGTTGTCCGGCGTAATGAAGCTGCTCCATCCCTTTATGCCCTTTATAACCGAGGAAATTTACTGCACTCTTCCCGTCAGCGAGGAGACGATCGTTACCGCTCCCTGGCCAAAGTATGACGAAAGCCTCTGCCATCCCGAGGATGAAAGGACTATGGCTGTGATTTGCGACGCTATTCGCGCTGTGCGCAATACCCGTAGCGGCATGAATGTTCCCCCCTCCCGCAGAGCCGGTATGTTCATCGTCACCGACCGTCCCGACACCTTTAACTCCGGCGTGACCTTCTTTGAAAAGCTTGCCGGCGCCAAGGACGTAAGTGTGCAGCCAAACGAGGATGGAGTTCCTCAGGGCGCTGTATCTGTAGTTGTTGAGGGCGCTACCATATATATCCCCCTTGAGGATCTTATCGACGTCGCAAAGGAGCGGGAGCGCCTTGAAGGCGAAAAGACCCGACTTGAGGGTGAGATCGGCAGGGTTGAAAAAATGCTGGGCAATCCGGGCTTTATATCTAAGGCGCCTCAGAAGAAGATCGACGAGGAAAAGGCCAAGGGCGAAAAGTACCGGGAAATGTACGCCAAGGTCATTGAAAGCCTTGAAGCCTTAAAATAAAGGAGCATAACTTACCGCTTAGGTTCATATAATTAATTCGGTGATGTATAATGCTGAAAATTCTTGCCGCCCAAAACAAGGGCGGCGTTTTTTCCCCGCCGGTCATTGTTGAACAAATTCACGGGGCGCAGATGATTCGTGTCAGAAATGGCCGTGCCCTAAAAAAGCTGAAAAGTCAAGGGCGTCAGCTGCTGCTTGTTGCCCCGTCCGCTTTGGAACTGGCGGGAGACGCCGCGTTTGAGTGCAGAGCCGGCGAGGAACTTACGCTGCCATACCTGCCCCGTATACTGGCCGGCATGGCCGATCTTCCCGTAGGTGAGCTGTTTGTCTCCATGGAGGCGGAAAGTGCGGCCCGGGTAATAGAGACCTGCCGTGACTGTGCCAGACTTTTTACCGTCATAAGCAAGAAGGAGGGTGGCGACGAGGCATTTGACCGGCTTTATTTTAACAACGGGATAATACTCAGGCGTGTAAGAGCTGCCGTCGGGCGTGTGGGCGCGACGGCTCTGTGCGTTACCAGGGGCGGCCACGCGCCGATGGGCGTCAGCAGCGTAGACATTGACAGCCTTGGACGGATAAAGATCCCCGGCGGCGAATATGCCGCCGCTCTTAAGACTGTCGGAATTACGCCTACTCTGGATCTGCTGGCCTTAGTCGGGCCGATGGCGGCGGAGGATGCGAAATTGTCCCCGGCTCAGGGTGAAAAAATATTTTGTCTTGACACAGGGAAAATAATGTAATATAATAAGGATAAAATGATTGAGAGGAGTTTTTGAGAATGGCTGCAAAACATGTTTTGCTTACAAGCGATGGCATGAAGAGACTTCAGGACGAACTGGAAAATCTCAAAACCGTACGCCGTCAGGAGAATAAAGAGGCCATCAAGCGTGCGCGTTCTTTCGGTGACCTGTCGGAGAACAGTGAGTATGATGAAGCTAAGGAAGAACAGGCCTATATTGAAAAGCGTATCGCCGAGATCGAGGCCATGCTTGTTAATGTAAAGATCATTGACGACGCTCCCGTGGATACAAGCATTGTAACTGTGGGTTCCACAGTGAGGATAAGATGTGTGGAGGATGGAGAAGAGGATATTTATGCCATAGTAGGTTCCACCGAGTCTGATCCTGAGGAAGGTAAAATCTCTGACGAATGCCCTGTAGGTAAGGCCTTGCTCTCCAAAAAGCTTGGGGAGATCGTTCCTGTTGAGGTACCTGACGGAGTTATCAACTATGAGATACTGTCTATCGAAAGATAAGCGATAAAAAAGCAATGGTCAAAGGATAAATCGTTGTCAATGTTCATGCCGGGGATGTTGAAGACTCCCCCGGCATGTATCCGCCTTTGCGCAAATCGCCCTTTCGGAGGCATATCTTGGGGATGCTTTTGCGCTTTGATGTGCGTGGCCGCTCCAATTAACTGACCGAAAAATTTAAAAAAATTAAAAAAAACTATTGACAAGCATTAAATTTTGTGGTATCATATGTATCGTTCAGGGTGCGAAATGCCGGCGTAGCTCAGTTGGTAGAGCAGCTGATTTGTAATCAGCAGGTCGTAGGTTCGAGTCCTATTGCCGGCTCCAGCCTTTTAAGGCATAATTAAATATGGTATGGAGGAGTTCCCGAGCGGCCAAAGGGGGCAGACTGTAAATCTGTTGTCACTGACTTCGGTGGTCCGAATCCACCCTCCTCCACCAGGAAAAGGCAAGTCGTAAGGGCTTGCCTTTTTCGCAATCACTTGTTGTGTTCACCTCTAAAACCTTGCTTGAGAAAAAAATCCCTTATCAATCGCAATAAACAGGTACACGAAAGGAATATTAAAAATGGAAACTATTCTTTATCCTTATCAGGGAAATCTTTATGTCAATCTTACAAACCGCTGCCCTTGCCGCTGCACCTTCTGTCTGCGTCAGACAAAGGATGAAATGGATCACAGCGGCAGTCTTTGGCTGGATCACGAGCCTTCGGTGGAGGAGGTCAAAGCGGAGCTGGCCAAATATGACATGACAAAATATGGCGAGCTGGTTTTTTGCGGCTTTGGCGAACCCACGGAGCGTTTGGACGCCATTCGTGAACTTGTTCCTTTCATAAAGGAAAATTATTCCCTGCCCCTGAGAGTAAATACTAACGGCCTTGCGGATCTTATAAACGGACGTGACACGTCGGCTGACTTTAAGGGGCTGGACGTGGTGTCTATCAGCCTTAACACCCCCGACAGGGAAACCTATTACCGCCTCACCCGCAATAAGTTCGGGCCGGACTCATTTGACGCCATGCTGCGCTTTGCCGGTAATGTAAAAAAGTATGTTCCCAAGGTTGTCCTTACGACTGTCAGCACGACTATAACCCCTCAGGAGGAGGAGCAGTGCCGGGAAATTTGCCGGAATTTGGGCGTGACGTACCGAATTCGCCCCTTTGAATAAATGTCGCTTAAAAGATTGACATAATACTTAAGATTGTGATAAAATAAAGTTAAGGAAGCGCTGATTAATTCTAAAATGCTGATTGGCGAGAAGATTTTCCTCGCAGCAAGGCAAAAAGCGTGTGAATACTTGCGTATTCGGAGTATTTTTAGCCGAGCTGCGGGAAAAATTGACCGCCAAGCGGCGTTTTAAGCCGTAGGCGTGAATTGTTCAGCGCTTTTTTAAGAGAGGAGTGCAGCCCTATGGCTTCGAAAATGAAAAAATACGTTTCACTGATTACATCGATAATGATGCTGTTTTCCGTTTTTGGCTCCGCAGCCTTCGCTCAGGAGGATATTTTTATTGAACTGGACGGGGAGATCATCGGCTCCGGCCCGTATTATGACAATGACTGCGTTATGGTTCCCGTGGAGCTTGCCGCCGTTGCCATGGGACTGGAATTCACATGGGACGCTTCCGAAAACCGGGCTGTTGTCAGCTCCCCGGATCTCAGTGCCGTCCTTACCCCAAAAAGCAAGACTATGAGCTTTACGGCGGACGGCGAGGAGATGAGCCTTCGGCTGGAACATTCCACAGTCCTTAACGCAGACATTGTGTACTGCTCCCTTGACGGGATTGGGATCATTGCCGACCTTGCGGGCTTTAACGCACTGAGCGAACCCCTTAACGGCAATGTGGTAATAACCGGCGCCAATTCGGTCACCGCGGTGGTGTCCGGCATTGACGTGAGCTTCATCGGCTGTGCCCCGGTCATTGCCGATGGCACGGCAATGTTCCCGGTGCGCTTTGTAGCCGAGGCAATGGGCTTGGGCTTTGGATGGTATCCCGAACAGGGAAAGGCTGTCCTTTCAGACGGCAAGACAGATATTCAGCTTGTCCCCGGACAGAGGGTGATCAAGCTGAGCGGCTCCACATTTATTGCTGACCGTGACATTGTTTTTAATGGCAGCTATATGTATGTAAGCGGCTATACAATAAAAAAGCTGGCCGAAAGCTTCGGGTTTGAGGCGGAATTTACCGGCCGCAGCCTGACTGTCGGCTCGTCCGGCGCCTTTGCTGTAATGATAAACGGCTCAGCCGTAAGCTTCAGGAACCTTAGCCCTCAAAAGATAGACGGAGTTCAGTACATACCAGCGCAGGCGGCAATCAGCGCTATGGGGCTGGATTACAATTGGCTGTCGGAGGACAGGGTCGCCACTGTCAACCAAAACGAGTTTGGCCGCCGGGCTGTTATCGATGTGGATGAAAACAGCATTACGGCGGGGAATGACGCTATAGATCTGGACGATCCGGTGTTCTATAACAGCGGAAATCTGTATGTGTCGGCTGACAGCTTGATCAAGCTGGGTGAATATTTCGGCGGATCCGGCTCCTATAACAAATACAAAAACGGGATCATCATTGACCTCGACTGCCCCTATAACGTTAAGATCGACGATGTTATGCTGATTTTCCCGGATGATAAGCCGCTTGACAGTACGGCCATACCCTTGCGCTTTGTGGCGGAGGGTGAAGGATTGGAATTTTTTTGGCACAAGGATGAGCAAAACGCTCAGGTGCTGTCCTCCCGCGGCGGAAAGGCTGTGCGGTTTGATGTGGACTCCGATGAGATCAGCTTCCTTGAAAACGGCGATGTAAAAAATACGCTGAAAGCTGACGCGGCGGTAACCTTAGGTGAAAACCGTATGCTTGTATCGGCTGAAGCCATCAGACTGATGAATGATTACTTCGGCTTTGAAACTCGGGTCGGTCAGCGCCTTATGGAAATTACCACCGGAGCTCCCCGGCCGGACATTCAGCCTCAGGAAATTGAGATACGGGTCTTTCTTGACGGGAAGGAGATCCTGTTCCCTGATGTCAAGCCGGTCGTCAGGAATAACCGAACTCTGTTTCCTGTGCGCATTGTAGCCGAAAGTATGGGTATGGAAGTGGAATGGGACGGGGAAAACGGCGTATCGGTAAAAAAAGGCCCGGACAGTCTGCTTCTTACCATAGGCAGTGACAGACTTACCGGGACAAAGGACGGAGCGGAGGCCGAAGCAAGGCTTGACGCCCCGGCGGAAATCATTGATGACCGCACTTGTATCCCTATTCGCGCCGTTATGGAGTTTTTTGGCGCGGACGTTGAGTGGGACGGGGATACCGATACCATATATATTACATCACCGCGGGAGGCTCAGACCGTTATAAGCAGCGCGGTTGATTCCACAAACGATTTCGCGGATCTGTTAGGCTATATTATTGACGCTCCTAACGGGGCCGAAAACGTGGAATACAGCATTGCAAACAATGATACTGCAAGAGTAAAGTATAGCATGGACGGCGTGGACTACTATTTTAACGCTTCTTTCAATGAAGAGAACGCTACGGTTTTTGACGACGAGTTTTCGGGAGGAAAAATAAATTCCGCCACGAAGGTCAAAGGCGCCGCGATCTCCGTCACAGCGGGAAATTCTGTGAGCGGCGGCAGCGCGGCCCGCTGGATAATGGACGGCTGCCACTTCAGCATGAAAACCGGAGAAAGAGTCAGCATAAAGGATTTTATTGAGGATATACGGCTCGCCGCGGAGACCTTTGCCACAGTACGTAACGTGAATACCGGCGGGGCGCTCATTGACTATTCTCCCGAGCTTGAACGCGCGGACGCGGAGTCGTCAAAGGAACTCCGGCGCCTTGGTTTGATAATGGACGCGCCGGAAGGCTCCAAGTATGTAAAGTACGCCGTTATAGGCGGAAAAATCGGGGAAATAAGCTTTTCCTTCAACGGCCACGACTATGTGCTCCGGGGCGCTGAAAACGGCGGTGAACTTTCGGGTATTGACAAGGATTACGAGGAGGGACAGGATCTTTACAACGCCGCGTACAACGAGCATTCCACAGCGGTCACCGCCCGCCGCACCTTGGACGGTGAACGCACCGCGGTATGGAAATGGGGCAAATATGCTTTCTGCCTTTTAACCTTTGACACCACAGTGAGTGCGATGGATTTTGCCCACGTAAGCGTAGAGTGCAGCGAAAACAGCAGCCTAAGTGAGGGAACAGCGCTTGAGACCGTGGAATGATACCAATGCTCAATAAGAGCCAAAGCCCGTCATGGGGCGATTTAAGCCGTAGGCGTGTATTATTCAGGCTTCCTTAATTGCCTCAAAAATACCTTCCAGATCGGAAGAATCACACTGCTCCATCTTTCCCTGATCGCACAGTCTGGCAAAATCGGGGTCAATGGGAAGCTTCGCAAAGGCCGGGATGCTGTGGGCCTTGGCTATTTCCTCCACGTGGCTTGTACCAAAGATACTGTGTTCCTTTCCGCAGTCGGGACATTTAAAGTAGGAGTAATTTTCTACAACTCCGAGCACGGGTATGTTCATGATCTCCGCCATGTTGACTGCCTTTTCCACGATCATTGACACAAGCTCCTGAGGAGACGTAACAACTATTATTCCGTCAACAGGGATGGACTGGAATACTGTCAGCGGCACGTCGCCGGTTCCGGGAGGCATGTCTACAAACATGTAGTCCACATCTCCCCAGATAACGTCTGTCCAAAACTGCTTGACAGCTCCGGCGATCACAGGCCCGCGCCAGATAACAGGCTTGGAGGGGTCATCGATCAGCAGGTTGAGTGACATGATCTTTATCCCGGACAGGGTCTGTATGGGGAAGATGCCGGTCTCGTCACCGTCGGCCCGGCCTGTTACGCCGAAGGCCTTGGGAATTGAGGGCCCGGTTATATCCGCGTCAAGTACTGCTGTCTGATATCCCCTTTTGTTGGCAAGTGAAGCCAGCATGGATGTGACAGAGGACTTGCCTACGCCTCCCTTACCGCTTACTACGGCTATCACCTTTTTTATCTGTGAAAGCCGGTGCGGACGCTCGATAAGGCTTTGGGGATCTCTTTCGCCGCAGCTTTCGCTGCAGCTGGAGCAGTCATGAGAGCACTCGCTCATAAAATCATTCCTTTACAATTTAGTTTTCTTTTATTTTATATCAAAACAGCGGCTTTGTCAATAGTCAGCGATCTCGCTGACTGATTTTTTTAATTTGCCACCGGAGCTTTCGCGAGAAAAACGGAGCAAATGTGAGCAATCGGGAGTATGTAACTTTTAAATTAAAATTCTTCAAAAAAGGTATTGACAAACCGAAGCTTTTGTATTATAATAACCGATGTTGATAATGAAAATTTTAACAGGAGGTAATATTCCATGAAGAGCACAATGGAAAAGGCCGGTCAGGTCGAGAGAAAATGGTATATCATTGATGCGGCAGGCAAGAGCGTCGGCAGAGTAGCCGCCACCGCCGCAAGCATCCTTCGCGGTAAGACAAAGCCCACTTACACACCTCATGTGGACTGCGGTGATCATGTTATTATTCTCAACTGCGACAAGGCCGTTTTTACGGGAAACAAGCTTGACCAGAAGATGTATTATCGTCACAGCGGCTGGGTAGGCGGCCTTAAGGCTGTTCCCGCCAAAGAGATGATGGATAAGAGAAGCGACCGTGCTATGTACTTAGCGGTTAAGGGCATGCTTCCCGATACAACTATCGGCCGTGCGGCTTTGACACGTCTGCGGGTTT
The DNA here is from genome assembly GCA_964442035.1 of uncultured Oscillospiraceae bacterium. Classification (GTDB taxonomy): domain Bacteria; phylum Bacillota; class Clostridia; order UMGS1883; family UMGS1883; genus JAFLUQ01. The sequence goes on along the minus strand of CAYTWZ010000008.1, from coordinate 1,074 downwards.
ATAAGGACGCCGAGCACAAAAATCAAGCACAAAAGCCTGAGGTATGGACTCAGGAGATCAAATAAGGGAGGTTGAACTTAAATGGCAGTAACACAGTTTTACGGTACAGGCAGAAGAAAGAAGTCTGTTGCAAGAGTTCGCCTTGTCCCCGGCAGCGGCGAAATTAAGATAAACAACAGAGACATTGATGACTATTTCGGGCTCGAAACTCTTAAGGTCATAATCCGTCAGCCCCTTGCGGCCACAAAGACTGAAGGCAGCTACGATGTTCTTTGCAACGTTAAGGGCGGCGGCTTTACAGGCCAGGCCGGCGCTATCCGCCACGGCATCGCCCGCGCTCTCCTCAAGGTTGACGAGGAAGCTTACCGTCCTATTCTTAAGCAGGCCGGTTATCTCACTCGTGACCCCAGAATGAAGGAAAGAAAGAAGTACGGTCTCAAGGCAGCCCGTCGCGCGCCCCAGTTCTCAAAGAGATAAATTCCCGATCAAAAACCCCGGAAAACCCCGTATTTACGCGGTTTTCGGGGTTTTTTACTGCCTAAAATTTTTTGATAGGTTTGACCAAATTTGGTTGAATTTAAGCTATTTTATACCAATTTATAGTGGATAAAAAAGGGTGAAAACTCCTTTTACGGCCCCAAAATGGATAAAGTCGGGGTGAAATTTTCGCCATTTTTTGACAATTATGCTTGCTTTTTGCGGGTGAAAATTTTCTGTTTAGCAGCTTTGACGCAGTTTGGCCAAATTTGATAGAACTAAATCGTTTTTATAAGCTAAACTCCCCTGAGCCGATATTTTTTAAAAACTTAATAACAATGCTTTAAAAAGCGTGTTTACTTTGCTCTATATGAGCTGTGGTGAACACGCTTTTTTTATTGCCCATTTTTACGAAAGGAGGTTCCCGATGTCAGTATTCAGGATTGAGAAGAATAAAAACTATACGGTGATGTCAAACCACCATTTGAGGAACAAGGAGCTGTCCCTAAAATCAAAGGGGCTGCTCTCTCTGATGCTCAGCTTGCCGGAGGAATGGGACTACACCCTCAAAGGCCTATCAATCATCTGCAAGGAAGG